>NZ_BAAAPF010000092.1:0-21994 GCF_039531005.1 Streptomyces synnematoformans | reverse complement strand
CGCCCTCCCGGCCGCCGCGACGCCGGCGCCGGCACCGGCGGCGCCCCCGCCCCCGTCTCCCGACCCCGCAGCCACCACCGCCGCCGCCGCGAGCGTCGTCGAGGTCACCGGCTCGCAGGGCGACTGGCAGCTGACGGTCGACGGCCGGCCGTACACCGTCAAGGGCCTCACCTGGGGCCCGCCCGTCGCCGAGGCCGCCGACTACATGCCGGACGTCGCGTCCCTGGGCGCCAACACCGTGCGCACCTGGGGCACCGACGCCACGACCCGCCCGCTGCTCGACGCCGCCGCGGCCAACGGCGTCAAGGTCATCGCCGGGTTCTGGCTCCAGCCCGGCGGCGGACCGGGCAGCGGCGGCTGCGTCGACTACGTCTCGGACACCGCGTACAAGAACGACATGCTCGCCGAGTTCCCCCGCTGGGTCGAGGAGTACCGCGACCACCCCGGGGTGTTGATGTGGAACGTCGGCAACGAGTCGGTCCTCGGGCTGCAGAACTGCTACGAGGGCGACGAGCTGGAGCGCCAGCGCGACGCGTACACGACCTTCGTCAACGACGTCGCGAAGCGCATCCACGAGGTCGACCCGAACCACCCCGTGACCTCCACCGACGCCTGGGTCGGCGCCTGGCCGTACTACCGGCGCAACGCCCCCGACCTCGACCTGTACGCCGTCAACGCGTACGCCGCCGTCTGCGACGTGCGCGCCGCCTGGGAGGCCGGCGGCTACGACAAGCCGTACATCGTCACCGAGGGCGGCCCGCCCGGCGAGTGGGAGGTCGAGGACGACGCCAACGGCGTGCCCGAGGAGCCGTCCGACGTCGCCAAGGCCGCGGGCTACGGCCGCGCGTGGGACTGCGTCACCGGCCACGGTGGCGTCGCGCTCGGCGCGACCCTCTTCCACTACGGCATCGAGAACGACTTCGGCGGCGTGTGGTTCAACCTCACGCCGGACAGGCAGCGGCGGCTGTCGTACTACGCGGTCAAGGAGGCGTACGGTGGCGACCCGAGCGGCGACAACACCCCGCCGGTGATCTCCGGCCTGGCCGCGGAGAACGCGGGTGCCGTGCCGGCCGGGCGGGAGTTCACGCTCTCCGCGGACGTCGCCGACCCGGACGGGGACGCGGTGGCGTACGAGGTGCTCGTCAACAGCAACTACATAGACGGGAACAAGGCGCTGCGGCCGGCGGAGTCGCGGGCGACGGGCGACGGGACGTTCGCGGTCACGGCGCCGGACCGGCTCGGCGTGTGGAAGGTGTACCTGCGCGCCGAGGACGGCAGGGGCAACGCCGGCATCGAGACGCTGTCGGTGAAGGTCGTCCCGCCGCCGGTCGACGGCACCAACGTCGCCCGGGGCAAGCCGTCCACGGCGTCCACCGAGCAGACCGACGCCTACGGCGACTGCCCCTGCGAGGCCGGCGACGCCACCGACGGGGACTTCTCCACCCGGTGGGCCAGCGCCTGGTCCGACCCGCAGTGGCTGCGCGTCGACCTCGGCGAGCGGACGACGTTCCGGCACGTCCAGCTCGCGTGGGAGGGCGCCTTCGCCAGGTCGTACGCGATCCAGGTCTCCGACGACGGCCAGAGCTGGCGGACGGTGTACGAGACGGCCGAGGGCGACGGCGGGATCGACGATCTGGAGGTCTCCGGCACCGGCCGCTACGTGCGGATGAACGGCACCGCGCGCGGCACCGGCTACGGGTACTCGCTCTACGAGTTCGGCGTGTACAGCTGACCGAGTAAGCCTCGGAGAGCGGTTTCCAGCGCGTGCTGCCGCTCCTATAAAGTGCGCGTATGAGCCGACCGCCGACGCTGGAGGACGTGGCCCGGGTCGCCGGAGTGTCCCGGGCCACGGTCTCGCGCGTGATCAACGGCACCCGGAACGTGGCCCCCTCCATCCAGGAGACCGTCCGCGCCGCCGTCCGCACCACCGGCTACGCCCCCAACAGCGCGGCCCGCTCCCTCGTCACCCGGCGCACCGGCGCGGTGGGCCTGGTGATCTCCGGCGCCGGCGAGGGCGGCGACGAGTCCGCGTACCGGCGCCACGTCTTCTCCGACCCCTTCTTCGGCCGCGTCGTCGACGGCGTGATCGGCGCGCTGCGCCCGCGCGGCATGCACCCGATGCTGATGCTCGCCGAGTCCGCGGAGGCCCGCGAGCAGGTCGTCGCGCACCTGCGGCAGGGCATCGCGGACGGCGCGCTGCTGGTCTCCACGCACGGCGAGGACCCGCTGCCGCGGATGCTGACCGCCGCGGGCGTGCCGACCGTGCTGTTCGCCCGCCCGGCCCGCCCCGTCCCCGCCGGCTACGTCGACCTCGCCCACCGCGACGGCGCCCGCCTGGCCGCCGAGCACCTGCTCGCCCGCGGCTGCCGCCGGCCGGTGACGATCTGCGGCCCCCTGGACGTACTGGCCGGGCAGGAGCGGCTCGACGGCTTCGGCCAGGCGATGGCCCGCCACGGCCTGGCGTACGTGCCCTGCGCGGAGGGCAACTTCACGGCGGCGAGCGGCGGGCAGGCCATGACCCGGCTGCTGCGCGAACACCCCGACCTGGACGGCGTCTTCGCGGCGAACGACCTGATGGCACGGGCCGCCGCACACGTACTCCAGGAGCACGGCAAGCGGGTGCCGCGGGACGTGGCGGTGGTCGGCTTCGACGACAGCAGCGCGGCGACGGCGGCCCGGCCGGAGCTGACGACGGTGCGGCAGCCGGTGGAGGACATGGCGGGCGAGATGGTGCGGCTGCTGCTGGCGGCCCTGGAGGCCCCGGAGGCCCCGCCGAAGTCAGTGATCTTCGAACCGGACCTGGTGATCCGCGAGTCGGCGTAGCGGGCCGCCGCCGCGGGCGGCGACGGGGTCCGGGCGGGGGCACGGCGCCGATAGTTCGCCGATGCACGAAAGTCAGCCCGTCGGGGACGTTTGTCCGGATTCACGACTGAGGTTACCGCGAGTTGGTCACAGCGACACTCACATGGGGCCGTTGGGCAGAGGTCAGTTGCGCTTGAGGTCGAATATGTGGCCATGAGTGCGCAAAAGCCGGGCCGTGTGGGCGTTTTGACCTGTTTTTAGGGTGGGTTACCGCGAGTTCATCTCGGCAATGCCCACGGGCCCGCCACGACGCCCGACCCCGGGGCCCCGGGCGCGCCGGCGACCGGGGACCTCGGCGATCGGGGCAGTCCCGGCACCGGTGGCCCGCCGCCCGTCGACCGGGCCCGCCCGCGATCGGGGCGGACCGGGCCCGGTGACCCGGCCCCCGTCCGCGGGGATCTGCATACGTAGTTTCGTTCCTCGGGTGCCCGCTCCCCCCGGGCCACCTCATAGCTGCCGGTCTGTCCACGGGCCGGAGTCCGGGGTCAAGGGTGGGGCGCAGCCCCATCGCGCAGCGACGCTCCCGCAGCGAAGCGGAGGGGGCGCCCTTGACGCCGGACGGAGGGCCGCACACTGAAGCGAAGGGGTGGCCCGGGGGGTGCCCCACCGACACCCCCCACCCCGACACCGAGCACCCCCGCACCCGACCCACCCGGCGACAGACCGCCACCCCGACGCCGCACCCCCGCACAGCCGGCCCACCCCACACACCGCCGCCGCCCCGGCGCCGCACCCCGCGGCCCCGGCCACGCACCACGGACCCGGTCTGCTCCCGGGTGCCGCACCGCACCGACGCCCCCGGCTACCGTTCCCAGAACCCTGCCGCAGCAGCGGGGATCGTCAACCGGGCCCAGGCGAGGGTGCCGCCCCGCAGCGGGTTCGCCCCCCACTTCTCGGCAAGCTTGTCGACGATGAGCAGACCTCGACCGCGGTCGGCGACGTCCTCCGCGGTCTCCTCCGTGCCGGAAGCGCCGTCACCCCGGGGCGCCTTACCGGCATCCCGCTGGGCGATGCGCTCAACGATCCGAACCGGTCGGCGCGGCCCCTGGTCGACATCGACGTTCAAGTACTCCCGTTCACCGTGGGTGCGCACGCAGCCGGAGCCGGGCACTTCGTCATCCTCGGCAGGGACGATGAAAGCGAGCCGCGGAACTCCATGGGCATCGTTTACATCGAGATGCGGCGCCGTGGACTCTACCTGGACGTTCCGGACGACGTTGCCGCTTATAGAATCACGTTCGATTACCTTCGTTCGCAAGCGGCTGACACGTCGGCGTCCGCCCGACTGATCGGCGCAGTACGACAGGAGATCTCGCGATGACTCACCGTCCCTCCCTCCTCCCCGCCGAACCTACCGAGCGCTGGTTCAAGAGCAGCCACAGCGGTCCAGACGGCAACGAGTGCGTAGAGGTGGCCCACCTCGCCGCGGAACGTGTCGGCGTACGCGACTCGAAGGACCCGTCGGGCCCCGTGCTCACCTTCGACCGCCGGGCGTTCGCCGACTTCGTCACCGCCGTTGCGGCGGACCGGTGGACGTGACCGGCGTCCGGAACTGACGAAAGGGGCCGCCCGCGGGCGGCCCCTTCACTCTGCCGCACGCGCGAAGCCGTCAGTCGAGGCTGTCGGCGGTGGAGGCGGCGTATGTGCGTCCCACTGGTCCTGCTCTCGCCATGCGCGGCAGACCCCGAGACGAGCCCCGGTCCATGGGTCGCGTGCTGTCTGCGGAGGAAGGGCCAGCCGTGCGCGGGCGAGGGCCACTGTCGGGCCACGACCTGCGGAGTCGCGGCGCCGGATCCGCTCCGCCTCGTCGCGGGACGCGATCGCCCGGAGAATAAAGGGCCCGCAGAACGCAGGGGCCGGGCGCCCCCTACCCGTTGGCCACGTGGCTGCCCCCGGGGATATCCGAGACCCGGGCCGCCCCCGAACTCCGAGATGGCCCGGGTCCGTGAGATCGCCAAGCTGGCTTCCAGCCCGGCCCGGAGGCCATCGGAGGCTTCCGGCGGGGTGAGGAAACCCGGGAAGTATCTGGCCCAGGGAGGGCGGGAAGCAGCAGGGTGCGGACGAGTCGGCCGAGGCCGCGCTCGGTCCGGCGTTGCGTGGTGGTGCGATGCCACTGCGCGAGGCTCAGCGGCCCTGGCGGGTCTGGAAGCGGTGCAGGTAAGGGCGGTCTCCCACAGCAGGGCCAGAACTGGATGCGCTCTGCGTCCGGGCGAGATCCAACTTCGTGAAATGTAGTCGGAACAACCAATTCCCCCCTCGCGACCTGCACTTTTTCATTCTACTTAAAAGGCCTATCGCGCGTTCTGGAGCCCTGACATGCTGTGCACGGCCCCAATTACCAGCGTAAAGGAGATCAGAGTGCTCAGAAACGTACGGTCCAAGATGGCCATGACCGGGGCTGCGGCGTTGGCTATGGCAGGCGCCTTCTCCGCACCGGCCGTGGCCCAGGACAATCCCGACGCCGCCGAAATTGCCGCCATCGTGGCCGGCAGGAGTGACTGCCCACGCCTGTACGCCTGTCTGTGGGAACACAAGAACTTCAGCGGGAAGCGGTGGCAGGGCAAGGACAACAACCGGACCCTTCCTTCCTCGATCGACAACGAGGCCTCGTCCTCGTTCAACAACGGCATTCGCTGCACCGCCCACTTCGCCACCCTGCCGGGGTACGGCGGCCAAATCCTGGCGGAGGGGCTGGGCAGCTACCGTCAGAACCTGGCGCTCGACCCGAGGCCGGGCGGCGGGAACTGGAACGACATCATCTCGTCGATGTACTGGTGCAGTAAGTGACATGCGTCCCGCCACCGTCAAAGCCACCCTGTGGGTGTTGATGGCCGGCATGCTCTTCGGCTGCGGCAACTCGCAGCCGGAGGGTGTGCGGGTACCTGACCACCTCGACCAGAGCACAGTGGACATGGTCACCAACTCCGGGGACTATCCGGCTCGGCTGCATCAGGTGGCGCTGGTCGACCTTGCGCTGACCGAGAAGTGCATGCAGGACGCCGGAATCCCGTGGAAGGGAAGCGTCGACCGGCCCAACCCGGACGCCGACGAGGGCAGCGGGGTCAGCGCCGACCGGGTCCGGCAGCATGGGTACGGTCTGTCCGAGGCCAAGCAGTCCGACGGGCAGAATGGGCAAGCTGGCGACAGCGACGATCCGCGGCTGCGCGAAACCCTGCTCGGGCCGCGCACCGCACTCGCTAAGCTGACCGCCCCGGGCGACACCGTCTACTGGTACCCGAACCAGGGCTGCGCGGCGAAAGCCCACGCCTCCGTGTACGGCGACCTCGACACCTGGGCACGGATCACGTACATACCGCAGGAGATCAGCCTCGGCCTGTTCAAGAAGGCGACCGCCGACGAGCGTTACCATGCCGCGCTCGGGCGCTGGCGGACATGTATGAGCCAGTACGGGTACAGCTACGATTCGCCGTCCAGCATCCCCTCGGCCCTGAGTAAGGCATACGAGGACTCCACCGAGCCGCTGGACCAGCGCCGGGAGAAGGAGATCACCATTGCAGTACGGGACATGGGCTGTAACCGGCAGGTCGAGCTTTCCAGGACCGGGCTGCAGCTGCGGCGGGAGTTCGCACGCACCATCGAGCCGCAGCAACGTGCGGAGATGACCCGGCTGTCCGGCCTGTTCACCAAGGCCGAGCAGCGCAGCAAGATCCTATCCCGCTGACCGTCCCTGGTGGGACTCCCTCATCGGAGTGAAGATCCGCTCCCACCACTGGATGTCCTCCTGCTGACCCGCTGTCCGCGGGAGCCCGAGACGGCTACTTCTCCTTGAACACCTGCCGCGAGCCATCGAGCGGCAGGTGTTCGAGGGGATGTGCCGCCCTTGCCGGCGGACGTCCGCATACCCGTCACCAGTCCGCCCAGCCGAAACGGGCCGCCGGAGAATCCGACGGCCCGTCACGAAAGATCGAGGTCAACGGATGGGGGCGCAGTAGTTGGCGTGGTTGCAGGAGAAGCCGACCCCGTTCTCCGTCCAGGGCAATGTAGTACCGCCCGTGGCCTCGGTCACGGAACCGAACTCGCAGTCGATGTCACTCGTACTCGGATAGCCATCCGCCCACAGAATCGACTGCCACATCCCGACCACGCTGTTGTACGAGTTCTACGATCGGGACAGCGGGCCCTCGCCCCCGAATCCGTCAACGTACCGACGCCTACGATGTACCCCTGAGAAACGCTTGCCCGTGCCGACGTGGCCATTCCTGTACCGACCAGTATCGCCGCAGCCGTGATGACCACGCCGCCTCTCAGCCACCTCAGCACCATAGCCTTTGTCCTTCCATCCTCCTTTCCCCTCCTGTCTGCCTTGCGCACGCCGACGAGCCTCTCAGGTGTGCCATCAGGGCAATTCTCATACGTCGGCAGGACCTCGAAGGTGCCCGCTCTTGCAGGCAGTGACGACTATCGGCCAGACTGTTTCACCTGGCTGCAAGAGTGCAGCTCAGCGGGGGATCAACATGAATCGTGGGGGGAATGGAATGCTCCGTATTCACTTCGGTGACGCCGATTTAGCCCGGACGCGTGTGGCCACCACACCCGATCCGCTCTGGGAGACGGCCGTCAGCCTGCACCGATTCCAGACGCGCCGCGGCCGATGGGCCTATGCGGGCTGGCACCGGTCGACGCGCATGCGGCTGCGTGAACGCGGCATCGAACGGGCCGTGCGGGACGTGCTGATCCCGCTCTTCCCCAGGGCCGCCTACTTTCCCGACTTCCTGACCCCGGCCGAATCTGCCGAGGGGCTGGACGCCGGTCTCGAAGCCATCGTCGCCACCCCGTCCCGCCGGGTCATGAGGGAGATCGCCGCCCTCGACGCCGTGGTCGGCGCTCCGGCGTGGGCTGCCCGGCTCGTCGACTGGCGGGCGCGGGTGGAGTTGACCGGGCTGCTGCGCGCCTACGTCGACGCCGCCATCACCCCCTACGGCGACACCGTCGCGGCCCGCATCGAGGCCCAGCGCGGGGTGCATCTGCGGCAGCTGCGAGACGCCGGCGCCAGAGGCATGCTGGAGGGCCTCGGTCCCGTACTGCGCTGGGAGGAGCCCGTGCTGCACGCCGCCGGCTATCCCGTGGACCGTGACGTGCACCTGGACGGGCGGGGGCTGGTCCTGGTTCCGTCGTACTTCTGCTGGGGGGATCCGATCACGCTGGCCGATCCCGCGCTGCCGCCGACGCTGATCTACCCGCTGCTCCACGAGCCGTCCGCCGACACCGTCGGCGACGTGGCCGCATCCCTGGCCGCCCTGCTCGGCCACACCCGCGCCCAGGTCCTGCGGGCCGCGGCCACGGGTGCCACCACGGGCGAACTCGCCCGTGCCGTCGGGGTCTCCACGGCGTCCGCCAGCCGGCATGCCGGGGTGCTGCGCGAGGCCGGGCTGCTGTGCAGCAGCCGGTGCGCGGCGATGGTGCTGCACACCCTGACGCCGCTGGGCAGGGCTTTGCTCCAGCGCTCGCCCGTCCTGCACTGACCCGTCCTGCGCGGCCCCTTCCCGCGCGGACCCTCTCCCGCGCTCACCGTCCACCCGACCCGCCCCACGGGCGCAGCGCCGCCAGGTCAGTCGAAGGACGGGCCGCGGTCGCGGGTGCGTTTGAGTTCGTAGAAGCCGTCCGTTCCCGTCACCAGCAGGACGCCGTCCCACAGCCGCGCCGCCGCCTCCCCGCGGGGCACCGGGGTGACCACCGGGCCGAAGAACGCCGTGCCGTCGACGGCGATCACCGGGGTGCCGACGTCGTAGCCGACGCGGTCCATGCCGTCGCGGTGGGACTCGCGCAGCGCCGCGTCGTGGTCGGTGGAGTCCATCGCGTCGGCCAGGCCGGCGTCCAGGCCCGCCGCGGCGAGGGCGGCGGCGACGGTGGCGCGGTCGCGGGGGGCCTTGTCGTGGTGGAACCGGTTGCCGAGTTCGGTGTAGAGGCGGCCCAAGATCCCGGGGCCGTACTTCTGCCCCGCGGCGACGCAGACCCGCACCGGGCCCCAGGCGTGGTCGATCACCTCGCGGTATTTCCGCGGCAGTTCGCGGCCCTCGTTGAGCACGGCGAGGCTCATCACGTGCCAGCGGACGACGACAGGGCGCTGCCGCTCCACCTCGTGCATCCACCGGGACGCGATCCACGCCCACGGGCACACCGGGTCGAACCAGAAGTCGGTCGTGGTCGGGGTCCGCTCGGATAGTTCGGATGGTTCGGACAACTCCAGCCTCCCTGCAGGTCTTCACCGGGCGGGTGCGGCCCCGCCCCTCGTCTCGCATCGGCGCGCACCGCCTACGTGCGGTCCGCGGCCTTCCGCAGCCAGGCCAGCGCCTGGTCCGCCGCCTTCCGCGCGCTGGCCACGCACTGGCCGACGCCCACCCCGTCGTACGCCGCCCCGCAGACCGCGAGCCCGGGGCGGGCGTCGACGGCGGCGCGGATGCGCTCGATCCGGTCCAGGTGGCCGACGGTGTACTGCGGCACCGCGTGCTCCCAGCGGTCGACCCGCGAGTCCACCGGGTCGCCGGCCACCCCGCCGGCCGCCGCGCCCGCCGCCGCGAACTCGGTTGCCGCCAGCTCCACGAGGTCCGCGTCGTCACGCTGCAGCAGCGCGTCGTCGCCGCTGCCGCCCGCCTGGCACCGTACGATCTCGACCTCGCCGGCCAGGTGCGCCCACTTCGCGGTCGAGAACGTCACCGCCCGGACCTTCCGGCCGTCCGCCGACGGCGCCCGGTAGCCGCTGTAGCCGAGCTTGCGCAGCCGGTCGAGCGCCTCGCGCGGGTAGGCCAGCGTGATGATCGCCGTCCCCGCGTACGGGATCTCGGCGAGCCCCGCCGCCGCCTCACCGGCCCCCGCCGGCCCGGCCAGCAACCGGCCCGCGGGCCCGGCGGGTACGGCGACGACGACGGCGTCCGCGTCGATCCGCTCGGGGCCAGAGGTGCCAGAGGTGCCAGAGGCGCCCGCAGCGCCCGCGACCGTCACCTGCCAGCCGCCCCCCGCCGGCGTCAGGGCCGTCACCCGGGCGCCGGTGCGTACCGACGCCTGCGGTGAGGAGGCCCGGATCGCGTCCGCGAGCACGTGCGGCAGCGTGCCGAGCCCGTCGGGCAGCGTGGAGATGCCGGTCGGCGGCTCCTGTCCCGCCGGGGCCGGCTCGGGGAGCAGCGCGCCCGCCGCCTCGGCGAGCGAGGTGTGCCGGCGCGTCGCCGAGACCAGCGGCGCCAGCGTCGCCTCGAACGACAGCTCGTCGGCGCGGCCGAAGTAGGCGTCGGCGAGGAACGGCTCGACGAGGCGGTCCACGACCTCCCGCCCCAGCCGCCCGCCGACGAAGTCCGCGACGGAGACGTCCCCGTCCCGGTCGAGCCGCGGCAGCCGCAGGTCCTCGCGGGCGCGCGCCACGCCCTCCGAGGAGAGGATGCCGGACTCCGCCAGCCCGTCCATGTCGGCGGGTACGCCCATGAACTGGCGGGCGGGCAGCGGGCGGAGGCCGCCCCTGGTCCAGATCGCGGTGGCGGTGGTGCTCGCGGACACCACCTGCTCGCCGAGCCCGGCCGCCTTGAGCAGCCTGGCGGTCTTGGGGCGGCGGGCGTACGTGGAGTCCGCGCCCACGTCGACGGTCACCCCGCCCACCTCGGCGGCCTCCAGCTGCCCGCCGATCCTGGGCGACGCCTCCAGGACCGTCACCCGCACCGGCTCGTCGCGCAGGAAGAACGCCGCCGCCAGCCCCGCGATGCCGCCTCCGACGACGACCACGTGCGGCGCCGCGGTCGTCCGGTCCGTTCCCTTGTCCGCCATTCCGCCTGCTCCCTCGTGGATAACGGTGTCGTCCCAGTCTGGGCGGAGCCGCCGGGAGTCCCGGTGGAGCGGGAGTGGACCCCGGCCCGCCCCGCACACCCGCGCCGCACGCCGCCCCGCGCGTCCGCACCCGCACACCCCGCCCCGCACCCCCGACCCCGCGCCCCGCTCCCCCGCCCCGTCCGCACGCTCCAGCGAACTTCGTCCCGCCTCCGGCTGATCCTTGAGAGCCGCGGCCCAAGGTGGCGGTGGCCGGCTTCCGTACGACGGGCGCCGCGCAGCCGTTCCGCATGCGGATCCGCCGGAAGTCCGAGGAGGAGTCGAACAGATGCGTTTCGTGAAGGTCTGTCCCCTGGACAAGATCCCGGCCGACGGCGCGCTCGCGGTGGAGATCGACGACACGCCGGTCGCGGTGGTCCGCAGCGGCGGCAGCGTGTACGCGGTCAGCGACATCTGCTCCCACGCCGAGGTCTCGCTCTCCGAGGGCGAGGTCTACGACACCACGGTCGAGTGCTGGCTGCACGGCTCCTGCTTCGACCTGCGCACCGGCGAGCCCACGAACCCGCCGGCGACGGAGCCGATCGCCACCTACGAGGTCAGGGTCGAGGGCGACGAGGTGTACGTCGCGTTCGACGCCGAGGACGAGCCGCCGCGGACGTGAGGAAGAGCCATGGACACTGCGTCGAACGGATCGGCGGCCGTGCCCGCCACCGCCGGCCGGCCGGTGGTCGGCATCCTCGCGCGCACGGCGCCGGTGACGCTGCAGGGCGTCGGGATGACCGTGAGCCTGACCCTGCAGCGGCACGTGGACTTCCTCGCCGCCGCCGGCTGCGCCCCCGTACTGCTGCCGCTGCTGCCCGGCGGCGCGGACTTCCCCGTGCCGCTCGACGGGCTGCTGATCCCCGGTGGCCCGGACCTGGACCCGGCGCTGTACGGCGGCGCCCCGCACCCGCTGACGCGCGGCGCGAACCCGAACCTGGACCGCGCCGAACTGGCGCTGGCGCGGGCGGCGCTGGCCACGGGGCTGCCCGTGCTCGGCATCTGCCGCGGCATGCAGCTGCTCAACGTGCTCCACGGCGGCACGCTGCACCAGCACCTCCCGGCGGTCACCGGGGACGACCGGCACAGCCCGGAGACGGCGGCGTACACCCTCGGCCGGCACCGCCTGGACGTCGTGCCCGGCAGCCGCGTCGCGCAGGTGCTGGCCGGCGGCGCGGCCGAGTCCGCCTGCCACCACCACCAGGCGGTCGACCGGCTCGGCGCCGGTCTCCTTGCCACCGCCCGCGCGCCCGACGGAGTCATCGAGGCGGTCGAGGCCGTCGACCACCCGTTCGCGCTCGGCGTGCAGTGGGAGGCCGGCCAGACCGACGACGAGCGGCTGCACCGGGCCCTGGCCGAGGCCGCGGGACGCGCGTCCCGCACCGCCGGTTCCGCCCGTACGTCCCGTGGCGCCGCCACCGACATCACCTGACGCCGCCCGCCCGGGGCCGTCACCTTCCGGAAGGACGAAAAGTGGGAGCAGTGGAAGTTCCTGTGCTGATCGTGGGCGGCGGCGGCTGCGGCCTGTCCGCGTCCAACTTCCTGTCCGACCACGGTGTCGGCCACCTCCTGGTGGAGCGGCACGCGGACACCGCGAACGTGCCGAAGGCGCACTACCTCAACCAGCGCACCATGGCGATCTTCCGCCAGCACGGCCTCGACGGGCCGATGACCGCACAGGGCGCGCCGCTGCCGAAGTTCGGTGCGCTGCGCTGGCTGACCTCGCTCGGCGGCGACCGGGAGCGCGACGGGCAGCTGATCCACGAGCTGGACGCGTTCGGCGGCGGCTCGCTGCGCGAGCGGTACGCCGAGGCCGGGCCCGTGCTGCCGGTCAAGCTGCCGCAGGTGCGGCTGGAGCCGATCCTGCGCCGCTACGCCGAGGAGCAGAACCCCGGCCGGATCCTGTTCGGCCACGAGATGACGGGGTTCACCGACCACGGCGACCGCGTCACCGCGGAGGTGCGCGACCGGTCGACGGGCGAGACCACGACGGTCACCGCGCGGTACCTCCTGGGCGCCGACGGCGGGCGTACCGTCGGCCAGGCGCTCGGAGTGCCGATGCAGGGCGTGCACGGGCTGCTCGACGTCACCACCGCGTACTTCTCCGCGGACCTGTCGCCGTGGTGGCGGGAGGGCACGCTGCTCACCCACTTCCTCAACGCCTACGACGCCGACCTGTCCAGCAACCTCATCGAGATGGGGCCGACCTGGGGCCGGCACTGCGAGGAGTGGGTGCTGCACTTCCCGCCGAGCGACAACCTCGACGAGGAGTTCGTCGTCGCCCGGATCCGCGAACTCCTCAGCCTGCCCGGGCTGGAGCTGACGCTGCACCACGTGACGAACTGGACCGTGGAGGCGCTGCTCGCCGAGCGCTACCGGGTGGGCCGGGTGCTGCTCGCCGGCGACTCCGCGCACCGCCAGCCGCCCACGGTCGGCCTCGGCCTCAACTCGGGGATCCAGGACGCGCACAACCTCGCCTGGAAGCTCGCCGCGGTGCTCTCCGGGCGCGCGGACGACAGCCTGCTGGACAGCTACGAGGACGAGCGGCGCCCGGTGTGCCGGCACAACGTCGACTGGGCGGTGTCCGCGGCGCAGCACCACCAGATGATGCTGGACGGCCTCGGCCTCGGCCCGCACGCGCCGGCGGGGCGCAGGGAGCGGATGTTCGCCTCGTTCTTCGACCCGTCGCCGCTGCGCGCGGTCGTACGGGCGCGCACGGCGGAGGTCCTCGACACGCACCGGGCGGCCTGTCACGCGCACGACCTGGAGATGGGCTTCGCGTACGAGGACGGGGCGCTCGTCCCCGACGGGACCGAGCCGCCCGAGCGCGCGCCGATGCGCGACGTGTACCGCCCCACCACGCGCCCCGGGCACCTGCTGCCGCACGCCTGGCTCTCCCGGGACGGCGAGCGGCTGTCAACGCACGACCTGATCGGCGTCAGCACGGGCTTCGTCCTGCTCGCCGGGCCGGCCGGGAAGGCGTGGTGCGACGCCGCGGCGGAGGCGTCCGAGAAGTTCTCGGTGCCGATCGCCACGGCCCGTATCGGCGAGGGCGCCGAGTACGCGGACGTGGACGGCAGGTGGGCGGCGTTCCGCGGGATCGGTGACGACGGCGCGGTGCTGGTGCGCCCCGACAACCACGTGGCCTGGCGCAGCGTCCGGGCCCGGGAGAATCCCGCGGGGCTTCTGGCGCACGCGCTGTCCCGCATCCTGGACCGGCAAAAGAGCGGCGCGGAAATTCCCACGCGCTGACGCGCGGTTCACATAAACCCCCAACGGAAACACCTCCCACACGGCATGCACTCCGCCACCGCTGAAGTCTGGCGTCACACGCGTCAACCCGGCCCAGATCGTCGCACCGCAGGAGTGTAAGCACAGACACCAGGCCGATGGCATAGCGGCGACGCACTTGCCTCTCACGCCGATACGCCGAGACAATCTCGCAGGTCCACACGGTACGCGTGGAGCGCGGGAAGCGCGGCGTCGGAGGGGCGCCGGAGCAGCGCTGGAGTGTCCGTGGAGCCGGACCCGCCCATTGACTAACGTGCACGCCGGTTCGGTTCACAGGAAAGGCTGCGGGGCGCGTCCTTTCGGCGGGCCCCGCGGGTCGGATTCCGTGCCGGCGCGTCACCGTACGGCCGGTGGATTGGGGGAGAATCTGTGAGGGCAAAGGTTCTTGGCCCGCTGCGAGCCGCCGTCAACGGGATGGAAATCGTCCCGACGGCGAGTAAGCCGCGTCAGATACTCGCACTGTTGGCGCTGCACCCCGGCCGGGTGGTTCCGGTCTCCACGCTCATGGAGGAGATCTGGGGCACCGATCTGCCCGCCAGCGCGCTGACCACACTGCAGACCTACATCCTCCAGCTGCGCCGCCGGCTGAGCGCCGCGATCGGCTCGGACGGACCCGGCACCGCCAAGGACGTGCTCGTCACCCGCTACGGCGGCTACCTGCTGCGGATCCCGCCGCAGGAGGTCGACGTGCACACGTACGAGCACCTGGTGTCGGCGGGGCTGCGGGCGTTCGACGCGGAGCGCAACGACCGGCTGGCCGCGTCGCTGTTCCGCCGCGCGCTCGACCTGTGGGACGGGCCCGCGCTGGTGGACGTGCGCGTGGGCCCCGTGCTGGAGATAGAGGCGGCGCGGCTGGAGGAGAGCAGGCTGGTCACCCTTGAGCGGCGGATCGACATGGAGCTGCGGCTCGGCCGGCACAGCGAGTGCATCGCGGAGCTGACCGATCTGATCGCGCGCCACCCCGAGCACGAGGGCCTGCACTCGCAGGCGATGGTCGCGCTGTACCGCTCGGGCCGCCAGGCGACCGCCCTGGACGTCTACCGGCGGCTGCGCATACGGCTGATCGAGGACCTGGGCGTGGATCCGTCGCCGCAGCTGCAGCGGCTGCACCAGGCGATCCTGGCCGTCGACCCGCAGCTCGACGTGATCGCCGACCCCCGGCGGTCGTCCACCTTCGACCGCTACGCGAGCTGAAGCGGCCGGGGCGCCTCGGCCCCCGGCCGGCCGGGCCCGGAAGGCCACGGCCTTCCGGGCCCGGCCCATGCCGCCGTACGGACGCTGTCCGGTCGGCGCACGAGCCGCTGCCCGGATGCAGGACGGCGCGGTACGGACGCGGTACGGACGCGGCCTCGGCGCCGCCGGGCCGTGCCCGTTCCACGGGCGCACTGCCCGTACGTGCGCCGCCTCGTCCCTCCGGTCCCACCCGTATCGACTGAAGAAAATTCGCAGTTGGACGCGCGAAGAGCCACCGCCGGGGTCGCTCGGGCATTGCCGCACGGACGGTTCCGCGGCGGGCTCAGGACCTCTCGTTGCTCAGCAGGTCCATCCGCATCGCGATAGTGGTCCACTGCGCCGCGCAGGCGCGCGCCATGTCGGCGATCTTCTTCGCCTGGTGGGCCGGCGCCCGCAGCACCAGACCGGGGTCGGTCTTGCGGATGATGCGCGCCTCCAGCCAGCGGATCATCTCCCGGCCGTCGTTGCTGTACTTCAGCGCGGGATCCCGCTTCAGCGACTCCAGCTCCTTGACCGGGTCGACGGCCGGGCCCAGCGGGCACCGGCCCGGCTGGCGGGCGTACGGGCGCTCCCCGCCGGCCGGCGGGGGCTGGTCCCACGCGCTCGGGGCTCTGCGGGCGGGCGCGGTGACGCCGACCGGTCTGCTGGCCTCATTCGCCGGGCGCGCCAGCTCACCCGGGAGCGCCCCCGCCGCCCGCGGCCGGCCCCGGCCGGGGGTCAGCCTCCGCACCCGGCCGTCGCGCCCGACCCGTACGGGGGCCTGGGCGATATGCTCCGCGTACCGGCGGCGCAGCGCGCCGACCGTCTTGCCGGAGAGCCCGGTCCTGACCCCGATCGCCCGGTCCGACCACTCGGGGAAGCCCTGGAGTATCCGCATCGCGGACTGCTTGCGGTCCGAGAGCGTCAGGGGCAGGCCGTTCCGCATGTTCAGCTCGACGGCCAGGAGGAAGGCCTCCCACTCCGTGCCGTCGAAGTAGTGGATCTCCACGCTGTGCTGGTTCTTCAGCTGCGCCACCCGTAACCGGTGCATACCGTCGATGACCTTCATGGTGGCGCGGTGTACAACGATCGGGGGCAGCTCGGCACCGGTCGCGGCCATGGTGCGCACATGGTCCTCGTCGATGCCCGCCAGGCGGGGTGAGTCGGCGTCCCGCAACATCGCGATGGGTATTCGTACCGTGGCGTCCGGCAGTTCGGACGATCGGTCCCGGCCGCCGGGGCGATCGGTCCGTTCTCGGGGCAGTACGGCTCTGACGGTGGCCCCTCCGGTCGTGTCGATCATCAGTCGCCTCCTTCTGTCGCAGAACGCAGTCGTAGGCTGGGCGTGCGGAAACGGCGTGGCAGGGGAGTCCCGCAAGGCACGGGAAAAAAGAGCGCCGTGCACACGGGTGAACACCACATGCCCACACCCGCCACAGGGGCAGGGCGAGTGCGGGGGAACAGGCGGACAGTCAGGGAATCAGCTGTCGGGACACCGCTACTTCTCCTCCCCGGGGGCGGAAGTGCACGATGGCTAATAAAGCTACCATGAGCCCCGTCACCCTCCCAGCATGCCCTTGCTATCCCGCCATGATTTATCCGGTCCGGATGCGGAAGCCGCGGACGATGGCGCTGACCAGCGGAACACCGGGGAAAGTGACACGGACCGCCTGTCGGCACCCGCGGAACGGACCCCCGTCAGGAAGGGGAGATCATCATCGTGCGGCCGACGTGAAATGGCCGGGTTTCGCTGACCGCGAGGCGCACAGATCCGCCACCTGAACATCCGTCAATTGAACACGCCGGGCAAATTGCTCCACGCGCACGGAATCAGCATTCTAGGTGCCGGGCACACGCCTTGCGCGTCAATGGACATGGAGGCAAACGGTGGTTGCAGACGGGACGATTCTGGTGCTCGGCGGTACCGGCCGGCAGGGCGGCGCGACCGCCCGCGAACTGCTGCGCCGCGGACGGTCCGTGCGCGCCCTCGTACGCGATCCGCAGGCACCCCGGGCGCGGGCCCTCGCCGCGGCGGGCGCGGCGCTCGTACGCGGCGACCTGGACGACCCGGCGTCGCTGCGCGCGGCGCTGCGCGGCGTCCACGGCGTCTTCAGCGTCCAGACGTTCCGCGGGGCCGGGGGCGTGGAGGGCGAGGAGCGGCAGGGCAAGGCGGTGGCCGACGCCGCGGCCGAGGCGGGCGTGGCGCACGTCGTCTACAGCTCGGTCGGCGGTGCGGAACGCGACAGCGGCATCCCGCACTTCGAGAGCAAGTGGCACGTCGAGCAGCACATCGCCAAGCTCGGCCTGCCGGCGACCACGCTGCGCCCGGCCATGTTCTACGACATCCTCCACGACGTCGGCCCGCGCCCGCGCGACGGCGGGCTCGTCCTCGGCATGTGGCTGCGCCCGGAGGTGGCGGTGCAGGTCATCGCGGTCGAGGACATCGGCGCGTTCGCCGCGGACGCCTTCGCCGACCCGGACGGCTGGATCGGCCGCACGCTGGAGATCGCCGGCGACGAGCTGACCGGGCCGCAGATGGCCGCGGCGTTCGAGCGGGTCGCCGGGGTGCCGACGCGGTACGAGCAGCAGTCCTTCGAGCGGCTGCGCGCGGCGCGCGAGGACCTGGCCGCGATGTTCGACTGGCTCGACGGCGAGGGCTACCGCGCCGACCTGGCCGGGCTGCGCCGGCTGCGGCCGGACCTGACGGACCTGGAGACCTGGCTGCGGGCCAACTGGACCCCGCCGGCGGCCCCGTAGCCGTACCGCGACGCCCTCCCCCGCGACCGCCGGGCACCGGGGAGGGCCGCCGTGTTTGCGGTGGGGAAGCCGCGCGCTCGTGGGGCGCGGCGTCTCCAGCCCGGCGATCAGCGCGGGCCGGGTGCCGGCCGGGTGCCGGCCGGGTCGGTCACGTCGTCCACGCCGGCCGGTCCGCGGGAGACGGAGTCGATCGGCGTCACGGCACCCGCCCCCGGCCGGTCGCCGTCACTGCCAGCTGTGCGGCGGGCGGTACGCCGCGAGCCGCTCCCACCGCCGCCACTGCGCGGCACGGGGCCGCCGCGCCGCGTCCGGGGCCCCTCCGTCACCGTGCTCCCGGCGGCCGGCGAGCACCGACACCAACACCGCCGCGAGCGCGGCGAGTTCCTCCGGCTCGGCGTTTCCGCGTTCCACGCGCACCGCGTCGTCTTCCGATTCCGTCACGGTCACCTCCCGGTCTCCACGTCACGGTGGCGCCCGCGCCCACAGAAATTCTTGCGTTCCGCTCAATATCCGCCGGTGCCGGACGGCGCGGCGCATTGTCGAGCGCCACTCAGGCGGTACTGGACCGGCGCCGCGGAATTCCCGCCGGTGTTCACCGGGACAGGTGCCGGCGGAACGCGAACATGCCTAGCATCGAGCGGAATTCACCGCACGCGCGCGCTTCGGTGCCAACCGCCGGGAAAATCACCTGAGTCGGAGGATTCTCATGCCGCCACTGCCGCCCGCCCGAGTCGTCCGTGCCGTGGAGAACGTGCGCGGAGCGCTGCAGCGCCTCACGCGCCGGCTCGCGCCGCCGCCGTTCGCGCTGCTCGAACTGGTCCAGGGGGCCATGGTCAGCCAGGCGATCTACGTCGCCGCCGAGCTGCGCGTCGCCGAGACCCTGACCGACGGCCCGCTGCGCCCCGAGGAGATCGCCCGCAGAACCGGGGCGGACCCCGACGCGCTGCACCGGCTGCTGCGGCTGCTGGCGACGTACGGCATCTTCGCCGAGCGGAAGGACGGCCGGGTCGGGCTGACGCCGATGGCGCGGGCGCTGGTGAAGGACGCGCCGATGTCGATGCAGGGGATCGCGCTGCTCATGGGCCACCCCCTGCACTGGGAGGACTGGGGTCACCTCGTCGACGCGGTGCGCACCGGCGAGCCGAGCCTGCCCAAGCTGCGCGGCATGGGCGCGTTCGAGTACCTGGAGGCCAACCCCGAGTACGGCGCGGTCTTCTTCGACGGCATGGGCTCGATGTCCGGCACCGAGACCGAACCGATCCTCGCCGCCTGCGACTTCCGGCGCTACGGGACCGTCGTCGACTTCTGCGGCGGGCGCGGCGACCTGCTCGCCGGCGTGCTGCGCAAGCACCCCGCGGCGCGCGGCGTCCTCGCCGACCCCCGGGTGGCCGCCAACGGCGCCGCCGAACTGCTCGCAGAGCAGGGCGTGGCCGACCGGTGCACCCTCACCGACGCCGGCCTGTTCGACCCGGTGCCGGAGGGCGGGGACGCATACATCCTCAAGCACATCCTGCACGACTGGCCGGAGCCGCAGGCCCTGGAGATCCTGCGCAACGTGCGCAAGGCGATCAACCCGGGCGGCCGGCTGCTGGTGATGGAGATGGTCGTCCCGGACAAGCTCAACGGCCCGCACGCGGGCAAGCTGGTCGACCTGTGGCTGATGCTGCTCGTCGGCGGCAAGGAGCGCACCCGCGCGCAGTACGCGGACCTGCTGCGGCAGGCGGGGTTCACGCTGGAGCGCGTCGTGCAGACGCCGGCGGCGATCTCGGTGGTCGAGGCGAGCCCGAGCTGACCGCGGCCGACGCTCAGGAGCGCCGGCCGCCGGCGCTCCTGAGCGCGACCTCCCGTACGCCCAGCGCGGCCAGGAACGTCAGCGCCGCCGCCGCCGCGGCTGCCAGAAAGGCCCCCTGCACGCCCCGGGCGACCGCGCTCTCGTACACCGCGCGCACCCCGGGGTCGAGCCGGTCCAGGCTCCGGGCGTCCAGCCGGGCGCCGGTCAGCGTGACGGCGCCGTCGCCGCGTTCGGCGGTCGCGGCGCGCACCCGGTGGTTGAAGAGCGTGCCCATGACGGCGACGCCGACCGAGCTGCCCACGGTGCGGAAGAGCGTGATCGCCGCGGAGGCGGCGCCCACCTCCCGTACGTCGACGCTGTTCTGCGCCACCGTCACCAGGCTCTGGCCCAGACAGCCCATGCCGACGCCGAGCAGCGCCATGGACACCGCGGCCGTCGGCCGCGGGGTGGCGGTGTCCAGCCGGGAGAGCAGCAGCGTGCCCGCGAGCATCGCCGCGCCGCCGCCGATCTGTAGGACGCGGTACCGGCCGGTGCTCGCCGTGTACCGCCCGGACAGCTGGGAGGTGACGACGAGGGAGCCGAGCATGGGCAGGAGCAGCAGCCCGGAGCCGGTCGCCGAGGCGCCGTGCACGGCCTGGTGGTACAGCGGCAGATAGAGCACCGCGCCGAACATCACGAAGCCGTTGGCGAAGCTGATGACGGACATCAGCCGGAAGTTGCGTGCCCGGAAGATCCGCGGCGGCAGCAGCGGCTCGACGGCCCGGGACTGCGCCCACACGAAGCCGGCCAGGGTGACCGGGAAGCCGGCGGCGAGCGCCACGACGACGGGCGAGCCCCAGGCGTACTTCGAGCCGCCCCAGGTGGCCGCCAGCACGAACGAGACGATGCAGCAGACGAGCAGCACCGCGCCCCGGTAGTCGATGTGCGCGCGCCGGCCGCGCCCCGGCACCCGCACCACGCGCGCGATCAGCACCAGCGCCAGCGTCCCGACCGGCAGGTTGAACCAGAACGTCCAGCGCCAGCCGGCGTGGTCGGTGATGCTGCCGCCGACCAGCGGCCCGGCGATCATGGAGAAGACCATGACGCTGCTGATCGTGCCCTGGTAGCGGGCGCGTTCGCGCGGCGGGATCAGCTCGCCGATCACGGACATCACGCCGACCCCGAGCCCGCCCCCGCCGAGCCCGTGGACCGCCCGGAAGGCGATCAGCTGCCCCATCCCCTGCGCCAGCCCGCACAGCGCGGAGCCCACGAGAAAGACCGCCATCGCCACCAGGAGCCACCGCCGGCGCCCGTACATGTCGCCGAGCTTGCCCCACACCGGGATCGACGCGGCGGCGGCCAGGGTGTACGACGTGACCGCCCAGGACAGGTACTCCACGCCGCCGAGGTCGCCGGCGACCGTCGGCATGGCGGTGGCGACGACCGTGGTGCCGAGCGACGACGGCAGCAGCGCCAGCAGCAGCGGAAGCAGCGCGCGCCGCCGGGCCCCGGGCCGTAACCCGTCCTCCGCGCCGGCGGCCGCCCCCATGGATCCCCTCCCCCTGTCGTCAGCCGGTGCCGAGCCGGAACCCGACCCCGCGCACGGTCACGACCCACCCGCTGCCCCCGAGCTTGCCGCGCAGGCTGCTGACGTGCGTGTCCACGGTGCGGCGCGACCAGGAGTCGCCCCAGACCTGCTGCAGCAGCTGCTTGCGCGGTATGACGGTGCCGGGGTGGGAGGCGAGCAGGTAGAGGACGTCGAACTCCTTGCGGGTGAGGGGTACCCGCTCCTGGTCCACGGTGACCTCGCGCGAGCCCACGTCGATGTGCAGCCGGCCGTGCCGGATCTCCTCGACCGCCGCGGGCTGCCACCGGGTGCGGCGCATCACCGCCTCGATGCGGGCCATCAGCTCGCGCAGCCCGTAGGGCTTGGTCACGTAGTCGTCGGCGCCCGCGTGCAGCCCGAGCACGCAGTCGAGTTCGGACTGCCGGGCGGTCACGATGATCAGCGGGACCCGGCTGACCTCCCGGATCGCGCGGCACACCTCCAGTCCGTCGAGGTCCGGCAGGTCGAGGTCGAGCAGCACCAGCTCCACGTCCCCGTGGCGCTGCAGTGCCGCGCCGCCGTGCTTGACGCCGACCGGGTCGTGCCCGTGCCGGCGCAGCTGGGCGGTGAGGGAGCCGGCGAGGTCGGCGTCGCCGTCCACCACCAGGATGCGGTGCCCGGCGGGCGCCCGCGCCGCCGCCTGCGCCGGGTCGCCCGCCGCCGGCGCGGTGGCCGCGGGCGGCGGC
>NZ_BAAAPF010000091.1:0-22079 GCF_039531005.1 Streptomyces synnematoformans | reverse complement strand
ACCGGGCCGGGACGGGCCCGCTGCGCCGCGCGGCCGCCCTTCGCACACCCGGTGCGCGCGGAGGCACGCGGCGCCGCGCGCAGCCGCGGGTACGGCCCGGGGCCGGGTGGGCGGTGCCCCCGGGTCCCGGGCCGTACCGGCTAGGGCTGTGGCAGCCGGTCCAGCTGGGCGCCGATGCGGACGATGTCCTCCTCGGCCTTCGCCAGCCGGGTACGGATCTTCGCCACGACCGGCTCCGGCGCCTTGGCGAGAAAGCCCTCGTTGCCGAGCTTGGCCTCCGCCTGCGCCTTCTCCTTCTCGGCCGCGGCCAGGTCCTTCGTCAGCCGCTTGCGCTCGGCGGCCACGTCGATGGCCCCGGACAGGTCCAGCGCGACGGTCGCCCCCGCCACCGGCAGCGACGCCGTGGCGGCGAACGAATCGCCCTCGGGCTGCAGGCGCAGCAGCTGCCGCACGGCGGCCTCGTGCGCCTCCAGACCGGCGCCGGCCAGCTCCACCCGGGCGGGCACCCGCTGGCCCGGCTGCAGGCCCTGGTCGGCGCGGAAGCGGCGGACCTCGGTGACGACCTCCTGCAGCTGCACGATCTCCGCCTCGGCCGTCGCGTCCCGGAAGCCGGAGTCGGCGGGCCAGTCGGCGATCACGAGGGACTCGCGGCCCGTCAGCGTCGTCCACAGCGCCTCGGTGACGAACGGGACCACCGGGTGCAGCAGCCGCAGCGTGACGTCCAGGACCTCGCCGAGGACGCGGCGCGAGGCGTCGGCCGCGGGGCCGCCGGCCGCGAACGTCGTCTTGGACAGCTCCACGTACCAGTCGAAGACCTCGTCCCAGGCGAAGTGGAACAGCACGTCGGAGAGCTTCGCGAACTGGTAGTCGTCGTAGAGCGCGTCGACCTCGGCGACGACCGCGTTCAGCCGGGAGAGGATCCACCGGTCCGTCGTGGCAAGCTCCCCGGCGGCGGGCAGCGGGCCCTCGACCGTGGCGCCGTTCATCAGCGCGAAGCGCGTGGCGTTCCACACCTTGTTCGCGAAGTTGCGCGAGCCCTGCACCCAGTCCTCGCCGATCGGCACGTCGGTGCCGGGGTTGGCGCCGCGGGCGAGGGTGAAGCGGACGGCGTCGGAGCCGTACTTCTCCATCCACTCCAGCGGGTCCACCGCGTTCCCGAAGGACTTCGACATCTTCTTGCCGAACTGGTCGCGCACCATGCCGTGCAGCGCGATCGTACGGAACGGGATCTCGCCGTCCATCGCGTACAGCCCGAACATCATCATCCGGGCGACCCAGAAGAAGAGGATGTCGTAGCCCGTGACCAGGACCGAGTTCGGATAGAACTTCGCCAGGCTCTCGGTCTCCTCCGGCCAGCCCAGCGTGGAGAACGGCCACAGGCCGGACGAGAACCACGTGTCCAGCACGTCCGTGTCCTGCGTCCAGCCCTCGCCGCCGGGCGGTTCGTCGTCGGGGCCGACGCAGACCAGCTCGCCGTCCGGGCCGTGCCAGACGGGGATGCGGTGGCCCCACCACAGCTGGCGGGAGATGCACCAGTCGTTGAGGTTGTCGACCCAGCCGAAGTACCGGGACTCCATCTCCTTGGGGTGGATGGCGACCCGGCCGTCGCGCACCGCGTCGCCCGCGGCCTGCGCCAGCGGGCCGACCCGGACCCACCACTGCATGGACAGCCGCGGCTCGACGGTGGTCTTGCAGCGGGAGCAGTGGCCCACCGAGTGCACGTACGGGCGCTTCTCGGCCTCGATCCGGCCGTCGGCGCGCAGCGCGGCGACGATCGCCGAGCGGGCCTCCAGCCGATCGAGGCCCTGGAACGGGCCGTGGGCGGTGATCACGGCGTGCTCGTCCATGACGGTGAGCATCGGCAGGTCGTGCCGGCGGCCGATCTCGAAGTCGTTGGGGTCGTGCGCCGGGGTCACCTTCACGGCGCCGGAGCCGAACTCCGGGTCCACGTGCTCGTCGGCGACGACGGGGATGCGGCGGCCGGTGAGCGGCAGCACGATCTCCGTGCCGACGAGGTGGCGGTAGCGCTCGTCGTCCGGGTGGACCGCGACGGCGGTGTCGCCGAGCATCGTCTCCGCGCGCGTGGTGGCCACCACGATGGTGTTCTCGCCCTCGCCGTAGCGGATGGAGACCAGCTCGCCGTCGTCCTCCTGGTACTCCACCTCGATGTCGGAGATCGCGGTGAGGCAGCGGGGGCACCAGTTGATGATGCGCTCGGCGCGGTAGATCAACTCGTCGTCGTAGAGCCGCTTGAAGATGGTCTGGACGGCGCGCGACAGGCCCTCGTCCATGGTGAAGCGATCCCGGCTCCAGTCGACGCCGTCGCCGAGGCGGCGCATCTGGCCGGCGATCTGCCCGCCGGACTCCGCCTTCCACTTCCACACCCGCTCGACGAACGCCTCGCGGCCCAGATCGTGCCGCGACAGGCCCTCCTTGGCCAGCTCGCGCTCCACGACGTTCTGCGTGGCGATGCCGGCGTGGTCCATGCCGGGCTGCCACAGCGTCTCGTACCCCTGCATGCGCTTGCGGCGGGTGAGGGCGTCGATCAGCGTGTGCTCGAAGGCGTGGCCGAGATGGAGGCTGCCGGTGACGTTGGGCGGCGGGATGACGACCGTGTACGGCGGCTTGTCGCTCTTGGCGTCCGCCGTGAAGTAACCGCGCTCTACCCAGCCCTCGTACAGCGAGGTCTCCACCTCGCCGGGCGTGTACTGCGTGGGGAGTTCTGCTGCGCTGCTCTGCGGGTTCTTTGCGTCGGTCACGACGGCCAGTCTAGAGCCGCGTCACACCCTGCCGCGAACCACTTGTGGACGACGTGCGTCCTTGTGGACAACCGCCTACCGGGCTGATCGGGGCCCGAGGCAGCGCTACGCGGCGCGATCCGACAGTATGGGCGGAGCAGTTTTAACTCACGGAGGGGACCGTAATGAGTCACAACCAGCCGCCGCCACCCGGACCCTACGGGGGTGGAGGGCAGCAGCCAGGCCCGTACGGGCAGCCCGGTCCCTACGGCCAGCCGCCGCAGCCCCCACAGCAGCCGGCGCAGTCGCCCTACGCCCAGCCCGCGCAGCCCGGCCAGCCGGGCCAGCCCGGCTACGGCTATCCGCAGCAGGGCGGCGACCAGGGCTACGGCCAGCAGCAGCCCGGCCCGTACGGCCAGCCCGGTGGGTACGGTCAGCAGCAGCCCGGCGGATACGGACAGCAGCAGGCGGGGCCGTACGGGCAGCAGCCCGGATACAACCAGGCCCCGCCTCCGCCGCCGCCGGGCGGCAACAAGAACAAGACCCTGTTCATCGTCCTCGCCGCCGTGGTCGCGGTCGCCCTGATAGCCGTGGGCGGGTTCTTCCTGCTCGGTGGCGACGACGACGATGACGGCAAGAAGGACGAGTCGAAGAACTCGCAGACGGACGGCAACGACGGCGACAGCGGCGACGACGGCGAGGACCCGCCGGTCGACAGCGGCGAGAAGTACAAGCTGACCACTCCGCAGACGGTCGCCACCGAGTACCAGAAGGACGCGGCCTCCAGCTCCGGCAGCGACCTCTCGTCGAGCGACATGGACGAGCTGGAGTCGTTCGGAATCTCCGACGCCAAGGACGTGGGCGCCGGCTACAAGGCGGGCGAGAGCCAGACCGCCAAGGTTCTGCAGTTCCAGGGCATCTACGGCACGGTCGAGGATCCCGAGGCGGCTCTGGACGGGTTCTACACCTACATGGCGAAGGAGGCCGCGGCCGAACAGTCCACCGGCGGCGGCGACAGCGCGCGGCTGGTCGGCAGCCCGGAGGACGTCGAGCCCGACGGGCTGGAGGAGGGCGCTTCGATGAAGTGCCAGTACGTCGAGTTCTCCACCGACGACCCGAGCGCGCCGGTCGACAGCTTCAAGTTCCCGACCTGCGCCTGGGCCGACTCCAGCACCATCGGCTTCGTCGTGTTGACGGACCCGGCGCAGGTCATCCTGGGCGGCGAGACGAGCATCGACGACGCCGCGAGCACCACCGCGAACGTCCGCAGCGACGTGCGGGTGCCGATCGGCTGAGCCGCACGCCGTACCGCACACGCGAAGGGGCCGCCCGATGGGCGGCCCCTTTTCGTACGGTGTGCTGCCCGCGGCTCAGGCGCTCTCCTGGTGACGCTGCTCCGGCTCGGCGGCGCGGGAGCGGGGCACCAGCGTCGGGTTGACGTTGGAGTGCACCGCCTCCTCCGTGATGACCACGCGGGCCACGTCCTTGCGGGACGGCACCTCGTACATCACCGACTGCAGCACCTCCTCCATGATGGCGCGCAGCCCGCGCGCGCCGGTGCCGCGGAGGATGGCCTGGTCGGCGATGGCCTCCAGCGCCGGGCGGTCGAAGTCCAGCTCGACGCCGTCGAGTTCGAAGAGGCGCTGGTACTGCTTGACGAGCGCGTTCCGCGGCTCGACGAGGATCTTCAGCAGGGCGGCCCGGTCCAGGTTGTGCACGCTGGTGATGACCGGCAGCCGGCCGATGAACTCGGGGATCATGCCGTACTTCACCAGGTCCTCGGGCATGACCTCCTGGAACGGGTCCTCGTTCTCCAGCTCGCGCTTGGAGCGGATCGTGGCGCCGAAGCCGATGCCCTTGGCGCCCGCCCGGGACTCGATGAGCTTCTCCAGGCCGGCGAAGGCGCCGCCGACGATGAACAGCACGTTCGTGGTGTCGATCTGGATGAACTCCTGGTGCGGGTGCTTCCGGCCGCCCTGCGGCGGCACGGAGGCCGTCGTGCCCTCCAGGATCTTCAGCAGCGCCTGCTGCACGCCTTCGCCGGAGACGTCACGGGTGATCGACGGGTTCTCACTCTTCCGTGCGACCTTGTCGATCTCGTCGATGTAGATGATGCCGGTCTCGGCCTTCTTGACGTCGTAGTCGGCGGCCTGGATCAGCTTCAGCAGGATGTTCTCGACGTCCTCGCCCACGTACCCCGCCTCGGTGAGGGCGGTGGCGTCGGCGATGGCGAAGGGGACGTTGAGCATCCGGGCCAGGGTCTGCGCCAGCAGCGTCTTGCCGGAACCGGTGGGGCCGAGCAGCAGGATGTTGGACTTCGACAGCTCGATGCCGTCCTCGCGGTTCTGCGCCGCGGTGCCGTTCTCGCCGGCCTGCACCCGCTTGTAGTGGTTGTAGACCGCGACGGACAGCGCCTTCTTGGCGGCCTCCTGGCCGACGACGTAGCCCTCAAGGAACTCGTAGATCTCGCGTGGCTTGGGCAGTTCCTCCCAGCGCACCTCGGAGCTCTCGGCCAGCTCCTCTTCGATGATCTCGTTGCAGAGGTCGATGCACTCGTCGCAGATGTAGACGCCGGGTCCTGCGATGAGCTTCTTGACCTGCTTCTGGCTCTTGCCGCAGAACGAGCATTTCAGCAGATCGCCGCCGTCACCGATGCGTGCCACGAGGTGCTTCCCCTTCGCCTGGGATCCGCTCTTGGGGGGCGGAACCTGGTTGCGTATCGACGGTACCTTGCCCGGAGCCCCGAGCGGTCCCCTTGGGCCCAACTCACTGGTTCGCTTCCCAGGGGACCGCTCCACGGGCGGCCCTGTCCAGAGGACGAGGGCCCGGACGAATGGTCCGGCGCCGCGGAAACGGAGCCGGGAACCGGCCGCGCGCCGTCAGCCGCCGATGCCGGCGGACATCTTGCGGGTGGAGACGATCTGGTCGATCAGCCCGTACTCCAGCGACTCCTCGGCGGTGAGGATCTTGTCCCGCTCGATGTCGTCCTTGATCTTCTCGATCGGCGTCGTCGAGTGCTTGGCCAGCATCTCCTCCAGCTGGTTACGCATCCGGAAGATCTCCTTCGCGGCGATCTCCAGGTCGGAGACCTGGCCGCGGCCGGTCTCGGTGTAGGGCTGGTGGATCAGGATGCGGGCGTTCGGCAGGGCCATGCGCTTGCCCTCGGTGCCGGCGGCCAGCAGCACGGCGGCGGCCGAGGCGGCCTGGCCCATGCAGACGGTCTGGATGTCCGGCTTGACGAACTGCATCGTGTCGTAGATGGCGGTGAGCGCCGTGAAGGAGCCGCCGGGGCTGTTGATGTAGACCGAGATGTCCCGGTCGGGGTCCATCGACTCCAGGCACAGCAGCTGGGCCATCACGTCGTTGGCCGAGGCGTCGTCGATCTGTACGCCGAGGAAGATGACCCGCTCCTCGAAGAGCTTCGCGTACGGGTCGTACTCGCGGATGCCCTGCGAGGTGCGCTCGACGAAGCGCGGGATGACGTAGCGGGACTCGGCGCCCAGCGAACGACGGGCGTCGGCGGCCTCGTCGGCCAAGCGGTCGTAGAGGCCGCTTCCGGGGAAGTTCTGCATCGTGGTGTTCCGTCCTGGTGGCAGTGCGGCTGTGAAGGTCTGCGCGGGCTACGTGGCTGCGGGCTGCTGGCGAGCCGGGGCGGGGGCGCCGGGGCCGGGCCCTCAGGCGCCGGTGCCGCCGCCGCCCGGGATGCCCGTGGCCGACGGCATGACCTCGTCGATCAGGCCGTACTCCTTGGCCTCCTCGGCGGAGAACCAGCGGTCGCGGTCGGAGTCGTGGATGACCTGCTCGACGCTCTGGCCGGTGTGCAGGGCGGTCAGCTCCGCCATCTTCTTCTTCGTGCGGATCAGCTGCTCGGCGTGGATCTTGATGTCCGTCGCCGAGCCGGCCAGGCCGGCGGACGGCTGGTGGATCAGGATCTCGGCGTTCGGCAGCGCGAAGCGCTTGCCGGGGGTGCCGGCACTGAGCAGGAACTGGCCCATGGAGGCCGCGAGGCCCAGGGCGATGGTGACGATGTCGTTCTTGATGAACTGCATCGTGTCGTAGATCGCCATGCCGGCGGTCACGGAGCCGCCGGGGCTGTTGACGTAGAGGTTGATGTCCTTGTCCGGGTCGGCGGCGAGGAGGAGCAGCTGCGCCGTGATCTTGTTGGCGATGTCGTCGTCGACCGGCTGGCCCAGGAAGATGATGCGCTCGTTGAGCAGCCGGTTGTAGACCTGGTCGCCAAGGCCGCCGAAGGACGGCTCGCCCGGCCCGGTAAGCATCGGGTTCGTCACGTGTCCACCTGCTCACTCTGCGACGGCCGCCAGAGGCCGTCTGACTGTACGTTCCTGACTTGCCTGACTTGCTTATGGACCCTAACGCGCAGGTAGGCGGGCGCCATCCCGGTTCTGGAACTGTTCGCTGTGAGCGCAGGCCCCGCGGGCGGCGCGGCGGGGTACACCGGTACGGGGCCGGCCGGGTCCGTCGGGCGGTCGGCGACGGGGAGCGGCACCCTACGCAGGCGGCGGGTGCCGGGGCGGCACGCCTCCCGCGAACGCCGCCGGGCCCCGCCGCCGTGCGGCGGGGCCCGGCGGGGTGCTCACCCGGGCTCAGGCGCCGGTCGTCTCGGACGGCTTCACGTCGTCGCCGTCCGCCCCGGCCGTCTCGTCCGCCGTCTCCGTGGCGGAAGGCGTCTCCGCGGCAGGCGTCACCGTCTCGGCCGTCTCGTCCTCCTCCGACAGGTCGACCGCCTCGCCGTTCGTGTCCGTGATCGTCGCGGCCTCGACCACCACCGCCAGCGCCTTGCCGCGGGCGACCTCGCCGACCAGCACCGGCACCTGGCCGCCCTCGACCACGGCCTGCGCGAACTGGTCCGGGCTCATACCCGACGACTGCGCACGGCGCATCAGGTGCTCGGTCAGCTCCTCCTGGCCGACGTTCACCTGCTCCTTGCCGACCAGCTCGTCGAGGACGAACTGCGTGCGGATACCGCGCTCCGCCTGCTCCTTCAGCTCCGCGTCGTGCTCCTCGGCGGTCTTCTCCTGCAGCTTCAGGTAGCCCTCCAGGTCCATCCCCATCTGGGCCAGCTGGTGGTTCTCCAGGTTGTGCTTGCGGGTGGAGATCTCCTCCTCCAGCAGCTTCTCGGGCACCGGGATCTCCACCAGGCCGAGCAGCTCGTCCAGCACCTTCTCCTGGGCCTGCTGCGCCTGGTCGTAGCGCTTCATCTGCTCCAGCCGCTTCCGGCTGTCCGCCCGCATCTCCTCCAGCGTGTCGAACTCGCTGGCCATCTGGGCGAAGTCGTCGTCCAGCTCGGGCAGCTCGCGCTCGGCGACCTGCGTGACCTCGACCTTGACCTCCGCCTCGCGGCCGGCCGCGGAGCCGCCCTTCAGCTCGGAGGAGAACGTCGCGGAGCCGCCGGCCTCCAGCCCGGTGACGGCCTCGTCGATGCCGTCCAGCAGCTCGCCGGAGCCGATGGTGTACGACACGCCGCTGGCGACGCCGTCGTCCAGCACCTCGCCGTCGACGCTGGCCTCCAGGTCGATCGTGACGACGTCGCCCTCCGCCGCGGCCCGCTCGACCGGCGTGGTGGAGGCGAAGCGCTCGCGCAGCTGCTCGACCGACTTGTCGACGTCCTCCTCGGGCACCTCGATGGCGTCGACCTCGACGCTGATGCCCGAGTAGTCCGGGATCTCGAACTCGGGACGGATGTCGACCTCGGCGGTGAAGGTCAGGGTCTCGTTGTCCTTCAGCTCGGTGATGTCGACCTCGGGCCGGCCCAGCGGCTTGAGGTCGCCCTCGTTGACGGCGTCCTCGTAGAGCTTCGGCAGCGCCTCGTTGACGGCCTCCTCCAGGACGGCGCCGCGACCGAACCGCTGGTCGATGATGCGGGCCGGGATCTTGCCCTTGCGGAAGCCCGGCACGGTGACCTGCTGGTTGATCTTCTTGTACGCCGCGTCGAGGCTGGGCTTGAGCTCCTCGAAGGGCACCTCGACAGTGAGCCGAACCCGGGTCGGGTTCAGGGTCTCCACGGCGCTCTTCACGGTCGGTCTCCTTGGGATGGCGTCTGGGAAGTGCGGTACTTCTTCTGGACTTCTTGTGGCTGCGTCCGGGCTTCGGCCGAAGCCGGGGAGCGGCCCGGGTCCAGGCACGCAGGAACGCAGCTTGCATAGTACCGGTGCCGGGCCCGCTCCCCATAAAGGGACCTTCGCGCCGAAGGGCCCCGCCGCGGTCGGGGTGGCCGGATTCGAACCGACGACCTTCCGCTCCCAAAGCGGACGCGCTACCAAGCTGCGCCACACCCCGCTGGTGCGAGCAGTAGGGTACATGGCTGCGCAGCCCCGCCGCCGCGGATTACGTCCCTGGTGACGCCGCACGCGCGCGGTACCCGGCCCGCGCCGGGCGCGCGGCCGCACCGCCGCGCGCCCCGGGGAAGCCGCGTGCGGGACGGGGGCACAGCGGCTACGATGCAGGGCGTGCCGACGCAGGAGCGGCGTCTGCGGGTGTAGCTCAATGGTAGAGCTCCAGCCTTCCAAGCTGGCTACGCGGGTTCGATTCCCGTCACCCGCTCGGTAGGAGGCGGCCGGGACCCGGCCCGCGCCGCGTCGGCCGCGACGCGCACGGATCAGGGCCCCGGCCTTCGCCGTGAGTGCCGGCAGGGTGCGCCCTGTGCGCCGGCCGGGGCGCCGCCGCGAGCGGCGGTCAGGTGCCGATCTCGCTGATACTCTCCGTGATCTCGTCCAGTGCGTCGTTGATGTCCGGAGCGGCGCTGCTGGACGCCAGGAAGAAGCCGAAGAGCACGGCGACGAGCGCCGGACCGATCTTGACCGAGCCGCCGCGGATCAGCACGACCAGGATGATCCCCATCAGCAGCACCATGGACAGTGAGATAGCCACGCCCTGATCACCCCACAGGTTCTTGTTCACCCACCCAGGGCACCCGCCGCCCGCACACCCCGGTGGGTCCATCGTGCCACCAAGAGACGTGCGGCGGTGCGTGGGATGCCCAACTGGCTGATATCTCGCGCCCCTTACACCGATGTGCGCCCGCGGCGCACGTGGGGCGCCGCACGCGGACGGCGGTGCCGCCGCGGTACGGCCGCCGCGCCGGTGACGCGCCCATGCGGTCCATCCCCGGCGACAGGCCGCGGGAAACCGGTACCGATTCCGGAATTCCGCGATCCGGCGACCCGGATATCCGCAATGCGCGGCGCACATACCGGCGTTCCGGCCCGCCTCCCGATTTCCCTTTCAAACCTCGTCCGGGTGAATCGAAACCGGCCGAAAGAAGACCGCGCGACACTCCGGCGCTTCACCCGCTTTTGTCCCGCATATTCAGGACAAACCTGGCATACGATGATGGTCGCCGACGACCCCGCAGGTGCCCCGTGGCCGTGAAATTCCCGACGCCGACCACGAATTTACGGGCCGGACACCCGGCCGCTATCGTGCCGACGATGTACCGATCCCCCCACGATCAGAGCCCGCCGGCGCGCTTCCGGGTTCCGCCGCCCGACCCGTTCCGGGAGGTGCCGTGACCTCCCGGCCGCAGCCCGCGGCCCGTCCGTCCGGCGGCTCCGGTGGGCCGACGACCCGCGACCCCTTCTTCGACAACGCGAAGTATCTGGCCATCGTGCTGGTCGGACTCGGCCACGCCTGGGAGCCGCTGCGCGACGACAGCCGCGCCGCATCCGCGCTCTACATGCTCGTCTACTCCTTCCACATGCCGGCGTTCATCCTCATCTCCGGCTACATGTCACGCTCGTTCGACCTCGGCCGCCCCGGGCGGGTGCAGCGGGTCGTCACCGGCGTGCTCGTGCCGTACGTGATCTTCGAGACCGCGTACACGTTCTTCTACCGCTGGGCGGGCGACGTCCCCGACTACCGCATCAGCATCCTCGACCCGTGGTACCTGACGTGGTTCCTCATCGCGCTGTTCGTCTGGCGGATGACGATGCCGCTGTGGCGGGCGGTGCGCTGGCCCGTCCCGCTGGCGCTGCTCATCGCCACCGCCGCGTCGATGAGCGACACCGTCGGCAACGACCTCGACCTCCAGCGGGTACTGCAGTTCATGCCCTTCTTCGTGCTCGGCCTGGTGCTCAGGCCCGAGCACTTCCACCTGGTGCGCCGCCGCGAGGTGCGGCTGCTGTCGGTGCCGGCCGGGCTGACGGCGGCGGCGGTCGCCTACTGGGCCGTGCCGCGGATGAACCCCGGCTGGTTCTACCACCGCGACTCCGCGCAGGAGTTGGGCGCGCCCCTGTGGGCCGGGCCGGCGATGACGTTCGGCATGTTCGGCTGCGCGCTGGTGCTCACGGCGTGCTTCCTGGCCTGGGTGCCGCGGCGCACGATGTGGTTCACGGTGCTGGGCGCGGGCACCCTGTACGGCTACCTGCTGCACGGGTTCCTCGCCAAGGGCTCGCGGTTCTGGGGCTGGTACGACAACGACTTCGCGCACTCGCCGCTCGGCGCCCTCGCCGTGACGGCCGTCGCCGCCGTGGTGATCACGGTGCTGTGCACGCCCCCGGTGCGGCGGATGTTCCGGTGGGCCATGGAGCCGAGGATGGACTGGCTGTTCCGGCCGGACCCCGACGACCGCCGCGGCTGCCCACCGCGGTCGCGGCGGCCGGCGGCGGGGAGGGACGCTCCGGAGCAGCCGCGGGCGACCGCCACCCGCTGAGGCGCGGCGCGGCGTACGGCCCGGGCCGGTCCCGCACCGAGGCGGCCGGCCCGGGCCGCGCGTCACCCCGCCCGGGGGCGCGGACCGCCCCGCGGCCTCACTCCCGGCAGATCAGCAGCAGCGCCCGGTCGTCCTTGACGTCCTTCGCGACCTTCTCGATCAGATGCCACGCCGCGCCCCGGAACGTACTCGACGCGTAGTGGTCGGCCTCGCCTATCAGCCGGTCCATGCCCTCGGTCAGGTCCCGGTCCGGCGCCTCGACCAGGCCGTCCGAGAACAGCATCAGCACGTCACCGCGCCGCAGCGTCCCCTTCAGCGGGTCGAACTGCGCGCCCTCCACGACGCCGAGCAGCGGCCCCTCCGCGCCCTTCTCCTCCCAGCGCCCGGTGCCGGCGCTGAGCTGCACGCCGGGCACGTGCCCGGCCGAGAACAGCTCGTAGTCCCCCGACTCCAGGTCCAGCACCAGGTGCACGGAGGTGGCGAAGCCCTCCTCCCACTCCTGGCGCAGCAGATAGCCGTTGGCGGCGGGCAGGAAGTCGTGCGGCGGCAGCGAGCCGAGCAGCCCGCCGAAGGCGCCGGACAGCAGCAGCGCCCGGGACCCGGCCGACATGCCCTTGCCGGAGACGTCGGTGAGCACGGCCTCCAGGATGTGGCCGCCGTGGGTGCGGGTGGCGACGACGAAGTCGCCGGAGAAGGACTGGCCGCCCGCCGGGCGCAGCGACATCTCGGCGTGCCAGCCGCGCGGCAGCCGCGGCAGCTTGCTCTGCACCCGGATCCGCTCGCGCAGGTCGAACAGCATCGTGCCGCCGCGCCGCCAGGGCACGCCGACGCGGCTGCGGAACTGCGCGACGGTCAGCCCGGTCAGGCCGACGGAGGCGATGACGAGCACGTCGCCCGGCGTCACCCGGGCCGGTCCGTCGGCGTACGGGCCGAGGAGCATCGCCTCGACGATGAGCGCGGTGGCGGACGCGGCGTACAGCGCGAGGAGGCTGGCGGGCCGCAGCACCAGGCCACCGACGAAGATCGGCAGCACCAGCGCAGCCGGCGAGATCCAGGCGGGCGCGAGGACCGTGCCGGCGGCGAGGACCGGGATCGTCAGCAGCAGGACGCCCAGCGCGAGCCAGTCGGTGCCCTCGCCGCGGAAGTAGTCGACGCCCGCCCTGCGCACACCGACCCGGGCCCGGTGCAGCGCCTTGTGCCACCGGGCCGCTTGCGAGGCGGAACCCGCACCTCCGGCCATGCCCCGGGACCCTATCCACCCGCCGCGCCGGGCGTCGATTCACGGCGTGCCGACCGCACCCTTCGGGCGGCACTGCCGGAATCGTATGCGAATCCGCGGCGTTTGGAACGAAGGTGCGCGTGCATAGCCGCAGTTGGGACGAGGGTCACGTGGGCTGGCACGTGGGGCACCAGAAGAGGTTGCGCGCGGCGAGCGTGGCGGTGCGCACCTCGGTGCCGCAGAGGTGGCAGAGCTGCCCGGCGCGGCGGTAGACGTAGACCTCGCTGCCGTGCCTGTCGACGCGCGGCGGGCGGCCCATCGCCTCCGGCAGGTGCTCGGGCCGTACGGTGTCGATGCGCCCGGTGCGCACGCCCTCGCGCATCAGCACCGCCAGGTCCGCCCAGACCGCCTCCCAGGCGGCGCGGCCGAGGTCGCGGCCCGCGCGGTACGGGTCGATGCCGTGCCGGAAGAGGACCTCGGTGCGGTAGATGTTGCCGACGCCGGAGATCACCCGCTGGTCCATGAGCAGCGTGGCGACGGGCGCCCGGCTGCGCGATATCCGCGCCCACGCCGCCTCGCCGTCGTCGCCGGCGCGCAGCGGGTCGTCGCCGAGCCGGGCGTGCACGGCGTCCTTCTCCTCCTCGGTGACCAGCTCGCACGCCGACGGGCCGCGCAGGTCGGCGTAGCCGGCGCCGGTGGCCAGCCGCAGCCGGACGGCGCCGACGGGCGCGGGGGCGGGCCCGTCGCCGAAGCCGACCTTGCCGTAGATGCCGAGGTGGACGTGGAGGTGGCCGACCGGGCCGAAGCCGAGGAACAGGTGCTTGCCGTGGGCGTCCGTGCCGGTGAGCCGGCAGCCGTCGATCAGCGCGGCGCCGTCGGCGAACTTGCCCTGCGGGCTGGCCGCGCGGACCACCCGGCCGCCGAAGCGCACGCCGTACTCGACGGCGAGCCGGTGGATGGTGTGCCCCTCAGGCATGCGTCCCGTCCTCGCTACGGCTGCGGGTGGTGTGCCGGCACGTCGGGGAGCGTGCCGCTGCGCTCGTACGCGCTCAACATGTCGATGCGCCGCCGGTGGCGCTCCTCGCCGGCGTACGGGGTGGCGAGGAAGACCTCGACGAAGCTGGTGGCCTCGTCGCGCGTGTGCATCCGGGCGCCGACGCCGAGGACGTTGGCGTCGTTGTGCTCCCGCGCCAGCCGCGCCGTCTCCTCGCTCCACGCCAGCGCCGCCCGCACGCCCGCCACCTTGTTGGCGGCGATCTGCTCGCCGTTGCCGGAGCCGCCGATGACGACGCCGAGGCTGCCGGGGTCGGCGGCGGTGCGCTCGGCGGCGCGCAGGCAGAACGGCGGGTAGTCGTCGTCGGCGTCGTAGATCAGCGGCCCGCAGTCGACGGGCTCGTGCCCGTGCTCGCGGAGCCAGCTGAGCAGGTGGGTCTTGAGTTCGTATCCGGCATGGTCGCTGCCGAGGTACACGCGCATGGCCCGGAGTCTACGGGCCGCCGCTCAGTCGCCGCGGGTGCGCCCGGCAAGGTGCCAGGCCGCCGGCAGTGCGCCCATCGCGAGGGCGGCCTTCAGCGCGTCGCCGAGGAGGTACGGCGTGAGGCCGAGGGAGACCGCCTCGGTGAGGGGGACGTCCAGGGAGAGGGCCAGGTACGGGACGCCCACGCCGTAGATGATGACGCTGCCCACCACCATCGTGCCCGCCGTGCGCCACACGTCGCGGTCGCCGCCGCGGCGGGCCAGCGCGCCGACCGCGACGGCGGCGAGCAGCATCCCGAGGACGTAGCCGAACGAGGGCATGCCCCACCCCGAGGAGCCCTCCGCGAACCACGGCATCCCGGCCATGCCCGCGGCCGCGTACAGCGCGAGCGACAGGAACGCCCGCCCGGTGCCCAGCGAGGCGCCGACGAGCAGCGCCGCGAACGTCTGCCCGGTGACCGGCACCGGCGAGCCCGGCACGGGCAGCGACAGCTGCGCGGCGGCGCGGGTGAGCGCCGCGCCGCCGACGACGAGGGCGAGGTCGCGGGCCCGGGCGCGGGCCGCGGTGGCGGCGGGCAGCACGTCGGCGAGGACGGCGCCGGGGCGTGCCGGGTGCGGGGAGGAGACGGCGGCAGTGCTCATCGGGTTCTCCGGTCTCGGTGCGCGGATCCCGCCGCGGGATGCGCCGCGGGATACGGGGACGCTGCGTACGCTAGCCGACGGCCGCGGGCCGATCACCGTGGGAAGGTGCCAATCCACGGGGCACATACCTGTCACTCCCCCGCAGCCCCGCGGCCACCGGCCCAACGGCCGGGACTTCGACATCCGGGCAGGTCACGTGAGATTCACCACAGCCGGGTGGGGTTTCGCCGCGGCCCGGATCCCCGGCCGCAGGCCCGTATCCCGCTGTAGGACCCCTCCAACGCCGCCTCACGCCGACGGCCGAAACCCGGCGCGATGCCGCACACTGAAGCGTCGCCACGCACCACCCCCCACAGGACTTCCGCATGAGCGCAACCCCGCAGACCGACAGCACCGCCGCCGACGCCGCGGCGCCCTCCGCCGCCATACCGTCCGCCCTGGGCACCGGCCTCAAGCAGCGCCACCTGACGATGATCGCCCTCGGCGGCGTCATCGGCGCCGGCCTCTTCGTCGGCTCCGGCGCCGGCATCGCCGCCGCCGGCCCCGGCATCGTCCTCGCGTACGCCGTCTCCGGGCTGCTCGTCATGCTCGTGATGCGGATGCTCGGTGAGATGTCGGCCGCCAACCCGGCCTCCGGCTCCTTCTCCGTGCACGCCGAGCGGGCGTTCGGGCCGTGGGCGGGGTTCGCCTCCGGCTGGATGTTCTGGACGCTGCTGTGCGTCGCCGTCGCCGTCGAGGCGATCGGCGCCGCGCAGATCGTCACGGGCTGGCTGCCGGGCACCGCGTCCTGGATGTGGGTCCTGCTGTTCATGGCCGTCTTCTGCGCCGCCAACCTGGCGGCGGTCGGCAACTTCGGCGAGGCCGAGTTCTGGTTCGCCGGGCTGAAGGTCGCGGCGATCACCGCGTTCCTCGCCCTCGGCCTGCTCGCCGTGCTGGGCCTGCTGCCGGGCACCGACGCGCCCGGCACCGCGAACCTCACCGGCGCCGGCGACGGCTTCCTGCCGAACGGCTCCGAGGGGCTGCTCGTCGGCCTGCTCGCCTCCGTCTTCGCGTACGGCGGGCTGGAGAACGTGACCATCGCCGCCGCCGAGTCCGAGAACCCGCGGCGCGGCGTCGCCCGCGCGGTGCGCACCGCGATGTACCGGATCGCGATCTTCTACGTCGGCTCCATGCTGGTCGTCGTCGCGCTGATCCCGTGGGACGACCCGGGGGTGGAGTCCGGCCCGTACGCCGCCGCCCTCGACCACCTCGGCATCCCGGCCGCCGGGCAGGTCATGAACGTCGTCGTGCTGGTGGCGCTGCTGTCCGCGATGAACGCCAACATCTACGGCGCCTCGCGCATGGCCTACTCCCTCGTCGCCCGCGGCCAGGGCCCGCGCGCCCTGGGCCGGCTGACCCGCCGCGTGCCGCGCCGCGCGGTCGTCGCCACCTGCTCCTTCGGCTTCGCGGCCGTGCTGCTCAGCTACCGCTGGCCCGACACCCTCTTCCAGTGGCTGCTGAACATGACCGGCGCCGCGATCCTCGTGGTCTGGGCGTTCACGGCCGCCGCCCAGCTGCGCACCCGCCGCCGGCTGGAGCGCGAGGCGCCGCAGCTGCTGACGGTGCGGATGTGGGCGTACCCGTACCTGACCTGGCTGGCGCTGGCCGCCATGGCCGGGATCCTGGTGCTGATGCTGCGTGCGCCGGACTCCCGGACACAGCTGCTGACCACCGCGGGGCTCACGGTGGCGCTGTCCCTCGCGGGCCTGGTACGTCAGCACCGCCGCGGGAAAACCCGCATGACATGATTCCGCTGTCGGACCTGCGAGAGACGAAGGAGTCCCCCCGTGCCCGGTGAGAACCTGACCCGCGAGGAGGCCCGGGAGCGCGCGGGGCTGCTGGAGGTCGAGGCGTACGAGGTCGAGCTGGACCTGCGCGCCGCGGTGGCCGCCGAGCCGGCGCCCTTCCGGTCGGTGACCACGGTGCGGTTCCGCTGCGCGCAGCCGGGCGCGGCCAGCTTCCTCGACCTGGTGGCCCCGGACGTGACCGCGGTGACCCTCAACGGGCGGGACCTGGACCCCGGGGCGGTCTTCGACGGCTCCCGGATCGAGCTTGCGGACCTGGCGGCCGAGAACGAGGTCGTCGTCGACGCGCGGTGCGCGTTCAGCCGCACCGGGGAGGGCATGCACCGCTTCGTCGACCCGGAGGACGGCGAGGTCTACCTCTACACGCAGTACGAGCCGGCCGACGCCCGCCGGGTGTTCGCCGCCTTCGAGCAGCCCGACCTCAAGGCCCCGTTCACCTTCACCGTCACGGCCCCCGGGCACTGGACCGTCCTCTCCGGCGGCGCGCTCGCCGGCCGCCCCGAGGAGCACCGGGACGGCTCCGCGACCTGGCGGTTCGAGCCGACCAAGCCGATCTCCACCTACATCACGGCCGTCGTGGCCGGCCCGTACACCCGCGTCGAGGACCGCTACACGCGCACGTTCGACGACGGGCGGGAGCTGGTGGTGCCGCTGGGCGCGCTGTGCCGCAGGTCGCTCGCCCGGCACTTCGACGCCGACGACGTCTTCACCGTCACCAAGCAGGGCCTGGACTTCTTCCACGACCACTTCGACTACCCCTACCCCTGGGGCAAGTACGACCAGGCGTTCGTACCGGAGTACAACATCGGCGCGATGGAGAACCCCGGCCTGGTCACCTTCCGCGAGGAGTTCGTCTTCCGCGGCAAGGTCACCGACGCCGCGTACGAGCGCCGGGCGAACGTCGTGCTGCACGAGATGGCGCACATGTGGTTCGGCGACCTGGTGACCATGGAGTGGTGGGACGACCTGTGGCTCAAGGAGTCGTTCGCCGACTACATGGGCGCGCTGGCGCTGGCCGAGGCCACCCGGTTCACGGGCAGCTGGATCACCTTCGCCAACCGCCGCAAGGCGTGGGCGTACCGGGCCGACCAGCTGCCGACCACGCACCCGATCACGGCCGACATCCCCGACCTGGAGGCCGCGAAGCTCAACTTCGACGGCATCACGTACGCCAAGGGCGCCGCGGTGCTCAAGCAGCTCGTGGCGTACGTCGGCCGGGACGCCTTCATGGAGGGCGCGCGGCGCTACTTCAAGCGGCACGCCTTCCGCAACACCCGGCTCGCCGACCTGCTGGCCGCGCTGGCGGAGACGTCGGGGCGGGACATGTCGGCGTGGGCCCGCTCCTGGCTGCAGACCGCCGGCGTCGACACCCTCACGCCGCAGGCGACGTACGACGCCGGCGACCGGATCACCGAGCTGGCCGTCCTGCGGGAGGGCCCCGGCCGCACCGGGTGGCCGTCGGGCTGTACGCGCAGCCGGGCGCGGCCAGCGAGCTGGTGCGCTACGCCCGCGCCGAGGTCGACGTCGCCGACGGGCACGCCGTCGTCGAGGAGCTGGCCGGGCAGCCGCGCCCGGCGCTGATCCTCGTCAACGACGACGACCTGACCTTCTGCAAGACCCGCTTCGACGAGGACTCGCTCGACACCGTGCGCGAACGCCTCGGCGACCTCACCGACCCCCTCGCCCGCGCCATCGCCTGGGCCGCCGCCTGGGACCTCACCCGCGACGGCCTCATGCCCGCCCGCGACTACCTCGGCCTCGTGCTGCGCTTCGCCGGCCGGGAGACCGACATCGGCGTGCTGCAGGGCCTCCACCAGCAGGCCCAGTACACCGTCGACCACTACGCCGCCCCCGGACACCGCGCCGCGGCCGAACAGCTCCTCGCCGAGGGCGCGCTGAGCGAGCTGCGGCTGGCGCCGCCCGGCAGCGACCACCAGCTGGCCTGGGCCCGCTTCTTCGCCTCCGTCGCCGGTACGGACCAGGACCTGCAGCTGCTGCGCGGCCTCCTCGACGGGCAGGCGAAGATCGACGGGCTGGACGTCGACCAGGAGCTGCGCTGGGACCTGCTGCTTCCGCTCGCCGCCCACGGCGTCGCCGACCGGGCCGTCATCGACGCCGAACTGGCCCGCGACGACACCGCGTCCGGCCGGCGGCACCAGGTGCGCTGCCTGGCCGCGCGGCCGGACCCGCGGGTCAAGGAGCAGGCGTGGACGGCCGTCGTCGACTCCGACGAGCTGTCCAACGCGATCGTCGAGGCGACGATCTCCGGCTTCACCCGGCCCGGCCAGCGGGAGCTGCTCGCGCCGTACGCGCCGCGGTACTTCGCGTCGATCGAACAGATCTGGCGGGAGCGGACGATCGAGAGCGCGATGGCGGTCGTACGCGGCCTCTACCCGGCGCTGCAGGCGCGCTCGGGGACGCTCGACGCGACCGACGCCTGGCTGCGCGACACCGAGGGCGCGGCGCCGCCGGCGCTGCGGCGGCTGGTGCGGGAGGCGCGCGACGACCTGGCGCGGGCGCTGCGCGCGCAGGCGCGGGACGGGCAGGGCTGACCGGCGGCGGCCGGGGGTGGCCCCGCCCGGGGGGGCCGGGGCCGGGGCCGGGACCGGGCGCGGCGCGAGTCCGGGGCCGTACCCCGAACGGAGCAGTGACTCCCTTACTCGACAGTCGAACATGTGCACTTTAGCCCCGGCTTGTCCGTATTCTTCGACAAGCGCGTAACAGCGGTTAGGAGCGGGCGGGCCACCGGGAATCCAGCGGCCATGAACACGAACTCACCCTCCTCCGCACCGCTCAGCCCGCGCCCGCTCAGCCACGCCGCCGGCACCCGCCGCCAGGTCATGACCGCCCGTCAACTGCGCGAGCACGGCGTCGCCACCGCCGACGCCGCGCGCCGCTGCCGCCCCGGCGGGCCGTGGCAGCAACTGCTCCCCGGCGTCTACCTCCTGCACGCGGGGCCACCGACGCCGGAGGAGCGGCTGCAGGCGGCGCTGCTGTACGCGGGCCGTGCACCGGCCGGACGCACCGCGGTGCCGGGCCAGACCCGGGGCACCCCGGCCCCCGCCGCCGCACGCCCGCCCGCCTCCGCCCCGGCGGCCGCGCACGCGGAGGCGGCCGCACCGGTCCCGTACGGCGACGCGATGATCACCGGGCCGGCGGCGCTCGCGCTGCACGGCTTCGCGGCGGCCCCGGCGCTGCTCGCCCTCGACCGGATCGACGTCCTGCTCCCCCGCACCCGGCGGCTGCGCTCCACCGGCCTCGCCCGCCTCGTCCGCGCCCACTCCCTCCCCCGCCCCGACCGCATCACGGGCCTGCCCGTGGCGCCGGTGCCCCGTGCCCTCGCCGACACGGTCGCGGTCCTCACCGACGCCGCCCACGTCCACCGGCTGCTGACCGAGGCGGTCCGCGGCGGCCACTGCGAGGCGGCGGCGGTGGTGCGCGAGCTGAGCCAGGCCCGGCTGCTGGGTCGCCCGCACGTGAGCGACGCGGTCGACGGCCTGATCGCGGAGGGCCGCGCGATGGCCGAGGGCCGCCTCTACGCGATGGTGCACGCCCACGCCCTGCCCGCCCCCCTCTGGAACGTCGACCTGCGCCTGCCCGGCGGCCCCCACCTCGGCGGCGTCGACGCCTACTGGCCGGACCACGCGGTCGCCGTGGAGATCGACGCCCGCACCCCGCGCCGCGCCTCCCACGACGAGGCGGCGCTGTGGTCCGAGTACGCGAGGAAGCGGGAGACCCTGGAGCGCCTGGGCATCACCGTCGTCCACGTCACCCCGCGCAAGCTGCGCGAGTCGCCGCAGCAGCAGGCGGAGACGGTACGCGCCGCGATGCTGGCCGCGGCGGAACGCGCCCAGGCCGCACACGTGGTGGTCCTCCCCCGGTGACCCGCGCCCGACCCCACCCCGACCGGCCGCGCGGCGCTCCGCACGCCGGCGCCCGGGTCAGTCGCCGGCCGCCTTCAGCCGCAGGTCCCCCGCGAAGTCGATCCGGGCCAGCTCGGCCCGGGAGGTGATGCCGAGCTTGGGGTAGACGCTGGCCAGATGGTGACCGACCGTGCGCGGGCTGATCAGCAGCTGTGCCCCGATCTCCCGGTTGGTCAGGCCGTCGGCGGCCAGCCGCGCGACGCGCAGCTCCTGCGCGGTCAGCCCGGCCGCGGTTGGCGGGCCTCCCCCGCGGGCGGGGGCCGGCCGTTCGGTCAGCGCCCGCTCGCGCAGCGCCCGCGCCCGCAGCGGTTCCGCACCGAGCCGGTCGAAGACCTCGGCCGCCGCGGCGAGTTCGTGCCGGGCGTCGGCCCGGCGGCGGGCCCGGCGCAGCCATTCCCCGTACAGCAGCCGGGTGCGGGCGTACTCGAACGGGCAGCCCGCCGCCCCCGCGGTGTCCAGGGCGGCCCGGAACGAGTCCTCGGCCGCCGGTCCGCCCGCGACGAGGGCCTGGAGGCGGTGGGCGGCGGTACGGGCCCAGGGCGCGCCGGTGCGCCGCGCCCACTCCGCGACCATGGCGGCCCGGGGCCCGGCGGCGTCGGTGCCGCCGGCCTGCACCGCCGCCTCGACGGTGTCCGCGGCGGCGAACAGCGCGGAGGTGGGGTGCGCGGCCTCATGGCCGGGTTCGGCGAGGCACAGCAGGTCGGCCAGCGCGTCCTGCGGACGGCCGGCGAACAGTGCCGCCCGGCCCCGGTACCAGTACGCCGCCGCGCTGAGCACCCGCACCCCGCGCGGCACCGAGACCTCAAGGACCCGGGCGGTGAGTTCGCCGACGGTGCGGCCGTCGCCCCGGGCGGCGGCCAGCGCGGCCAGCGACGCGCGGCACTGGGTGGCCACGTGGTCCGCGCCGACCTCCCCGGCCAGCCGCAGCCCCTCGGCCGCCGCGGTGCCGGCGGCCTCCCACCGGCCCGCGGCGAGGTCGAGGACCGCGGTCTGGGACAGCACCAGCGCGAGCGCGGTGAGTTCGTGCCGGCGCCGCAACTGCGCGGCCTGCACGTGCAGCACGTCGAGCAGCCCGCCCTCGATGCCCCAGGCCTGGGCCAGCGGCACGGGCGGGAGCAGCTCCCAGGCGGCCGCGCCGAGCCGGCCGACCGTGCCGTGGGACAGGTCCAGGGTGGCCGGGGCGGCCGCTCCGGGCCGGTCGTAGCAGGACCACCAGTTGCGCAGCACGGGCAGCAGCTCCGCCAGGTCGGGGTCGCCGTCGGGGTGCACGGCCCGCACCTGCCGGAGCGCCTCCCGCTGCAGGTCCGGCCGGCCGGCCGACCAGGCGGCGCGCACCGCCACCGTGCCCAGCTCCACCGCGCGCCGCGGCTCGGAGACCACGGCCATGTCGCGGACCAGGTAGTGGTGGGCGCGCTCGGGTATGCCGCAGGCGAACTCCAGGATCCCGCGCAGACCGCCGCCCAGCCGCGCGACGGGCAGCTCGCCGCGCAGCCACTCGGCGTCCACGGGCCGCAGGAGCGCCGCCGCGGCGGCGCCGGCGCCCCACGCGGCGCGGGCGGCGGCGGCCAC
>NZ_BAAAPF010000090.1:0-22245 GCF_039531005.1 Streptomyces synnematoformans | reverse complement strand
CCGCCAACTCCGCCGCGTACGGCGGCTCGGCGCCCGCCCGCGAGCAGGTGATCGCCGCCGCCCGGGCGGCGTGGCCGAGCGCGGCGCGCCAGCCGGCGCCGTCCAGGCCGGCCAGGGCGCCGGGGGCCAGGGCGCCGTGCGCGCCGAGCCAGTGCAGGAGAGCGGCGTTGACGGTGTCGCCGGCGCCGATCGTGTCGACGACGCCGACCGGCGGCGCGGCCACGTCGTACCGTTCAGGCCCCGCCGCGGTCAGCGCCGTCAGCCCCTCGCCGCCGCGGGTCAGCACCGCCGCCCGCGGCCCCGCGGCCAGCCACTCCGGCAGCGCCTCGGCCCACGGCCGCCCGCCGGCGAGCCACTCGGCGTCCTCCGCCGAGAGCTTCAGCAGCGCCACGTGCGGCAGCCAGGAGCGGAAGCGGGCCCGGTAGGCGTCGGCGTCCGCGATCAGCCGGGGCCTGATGTTCGGGTCGAGGAGGGTGAACACCCCGTCCGCCGCGGCCCGTTTCAGCAGCGTCTCGTACGCGGTCGCGCCCGGCTCCAGCACCAGCGAGCAGGTCCCCACCGCCAGCGCCCGCACCCCCGCGGGCAGCGCGTCCGGCGCCCGGAAGAGCCGGTCGGCGGTGCCCTCGACGTAGAAGCCGAAGCCCGCGGAGCCGTCCGGGCTGACGTCGGCGACGGCCAGCGTCGTGGGCTCCGGGCCGCGCTGGACGAGGGCGGTGTCCACGCCCGCCGCGTCGAGCCCGGCCATCAGCGCCGCCCCGAAGGCGTCCGTCGAGACCCGCGAGGCGAACGCCACCGGCGCCCCGAGCCGCCCCAGCGCCACCGCCGTGTTGTAGGGCCCCCCGCCGCGCACCGGCTGCAGCGCGGGCAGCACACCCCCGCCCCCGGCCGGTACGAGATCGATCAGAGCCTCTCCACCAACCACGATCATGCGCTCAAGTATGACCGCACCCCGCCCACCCGCGACGCCCGTGTCGCCGCGGCCGGCGCCCGTATCGTGCCCGCGCCGCCGCCTGCCGACGCGGCCGTGGCAGCCCGTCGGGGAGGGCTACCCCCTGGTGCCCTTGACCAGTTCGTCGCGGAGCTTCTTGTCCAGCCCGTCGAACTCGTTGGCGCACTTGTCCGCGAACTTCGAGATGTCCTTGGTCATCTTCGACAACTGGCCGAAGCCGTAGTTCCAGGAGTCCGCGAACTCGTCGCCGGCCGACTGGAGTCCCCCGTGCCCGAAGTGGGCGGTGTCGGCGCGCAGCATCTCCTTCGAGGCGCCCTTCATCCGGCCGCCGCTGGACTCCAGGGTTGTGACCATTTCCTTGACTTCGTCGAAGGCGAATCTCAGAAACGACATGCTTTCAGCGTAGCGGCCGACGCCGGTCGCCGGGCAGGTCCGGCGGCCAGACGACGCCTGCCTGCGACAGCAGCCTGCTTGCCCTCTCCCGCGTGCGCCGCATGGTGATCCTGCTCAACGACATGACGGTCACCAGGAACGCGGCAAGGATGCCGTCGATGAGGAGGACCGCCTTCAGGTAACTGCTCACGGAGTCGGTGTAGAAGCCGCCGACTGCGGCGACGAGGACGATCAAAAGGACCATGGTGACCATGACGTGGCGCCTGTTCCTGCTGCGGTAAGACTCCTCGGTCGCATCGATCTGGAACCGCGCGAACAGCAGGTCGACGTCGGGCTTGACCTCCGGACGGGGGACCAGCCGCCGGCGGCCGGGGCGCATGCCCGGGAGCCGCCCGCCGCGATCCGCGTCCGGATGGCGCTGCGCGGTGCGGTCCAGGCGCTCGGCGGCGTCCGGCAGACGCCGGAGGACGAGGGTCGGCGCGGAGGCTGCGGGGTGGGAGGAGATACCGTCGTAGCGGTAGCCGTACTGCTCGGCGACGTAGACGAAGGCTGCCAGCCGCCGTGGTCTGACCCACGGGCTCCGCAGGCGATGCGTCTCATGCCCCCGCCTCGCACTGAGCAGGAGGGAATTGAGTTCCCGCTGCACTGCCACCCGGGGCTCCACGATGTCGACCGCCGCTCTGGCCCGCACGGAGGGGGAGCGGAACCGGACCTGCCTCCGATAGCTTCCTACCACGCGAGCGTTCGTGGAAAGCAGGGACGGCTCATGCCGCGGGATTCGGACTTTCCGACGCTGGGGGGTTCAACCCGGCACCGGGAGACGTGGAGGCGCTGCGAGGTCTCGTCGCCACGGTACGCAGGGTTGTCCGGGAAGGTGAGACGGCCCAGACCGAGCTGAACAAGATCGGTGCGGGTGACGGCATCTGGGCCGGCAAGGCGGCGACGGCTTTCAGCGACTCCGTGTCCGAGATCCCCCCCGTACCTGCGCAACGCACTCGGCTCGCTCGCTGCGGCTCAGCGGGCGCTGGAGTCCTGGGAACACAGTCTGACGCAGCATCAGGACTGGGCGGTCAGGCTGGAGCGGGAGGCCGCGGCCGCTGCGCAGCGCGTCAGCGCGGCGCAGGGCGGGGTGGACGGGTTACCCCGTGACACCGAAGGGATGTCCGACAAGGAGAAGGACGACCACGAGAAGGAGAAGAGGACCAAGCAAGCCGCCCTGACCTCCGCCAACGACGAGTTGGAGGACATCCGCCGACGGGCTCGGTCTCTGAACGCGGAGTTCGTCAGCGCGGGGGACGACACCGCGCGGCAGCTCACGCGGGCCGCCGACAACGCCCCGCCGGAACCCGGCTGGCTCGACCGCACGCTCGACGGCATCGGGGACATCTTCGGCGGGATTCAGGACTTCCTGGAGGAGCACCGGGACCTGCTGAAGTTCATCGGCGACATCTGCGCGGACATCGCCATGGTCGTCGGCGTGATCTGCGTCGGCATTCTGATCGTCGGACTCTTCGTCAGCGGGGTCGGCGTCCCCTTCGCGCTCGGCCTGATCGGCACCATCGCCGCAGCGGGCGCATTGCTAGGACACGGCGGGGCCATGATTGGCGGCCATCCGGATGTCAGCCTGGGAACGCTGGCCTGGGACGCCGCAGGGCTGGTGGCCGGCGGCATCGGACTCCGTGGTGCCAGGCTGGCGTCCCAGGGGGCCGGGTGGTGGCTGCCGGCGAGGGTATCGTCGCCCAGGGTGAAAGGATGATCGACGCGGGCCGCTCGCTGCGGGCGACCGGAGGGTTGCTGGCGAAGCTCAGGGGCGGATACTGGGCGCCCAGCAGCCTCAGCGAAGGGCTGAGCAACTCGCTGCGTGGCATATCCCAGGGCCTGCGCGGCTCGAACGTGGTGAGCGAGGGCACGCGGGTGATCGGGGAGGGGCAGCGGCTCATCTCCAGGGGCAACTTTCTCGACAAGGGAGGTCTCTTCTCCGGCCTGGGGCTCGCCGGCGGATCCAACCTCAACCCCCAGCGGTGGCTGGACGGCGACTTGAACATGTCCGACGTTCCCGTCCTCGGCCCGATCTCCGACTTCCGCGGGCTCCAGCAGGAGCCCGACGCGAGCAGCCCCGCGCCGCGCGGGTTCGACGCCTCCGCGGCGCTCAGCTCCGCCGGCGGCAGCTTCACCGGTGGTCTGACCCGGTCCCAGATGGGACCAGCGGCATGAGCGGGGGCGCCGCCGACCCGGCGGACATCCCGTACGCCTTCGAATACCGGATCCCGGACGAGTTCGTCCAGCTTCCCGGCACCGTCACCGCGGACGGCTGGGTGGAGGCGATGGCCAGACTGCTGCCCGGCGGTGACGAGGAGTACCAGGAGTTCGCCGGTGAGCAGATGCGGAAGTACCTGCCCTGGGTCTTCTCCCACGAGGACATCGGCTTCGCCCTGGCCATGTGCCTGGGCACCGAGGAAGTGGACGGTGACGACCGCCTCTCGGCGGGGCTGCTCACCGTTTCCGGGCAGGTTACCCGGCACCGGGACCCGCTGTTCATCGCAGAAGCCCTCTACCGGGCCAAGGAGACGAAGTTCTTCACCGGCGAGGAAGGGCTTCAGGACCTGGATTTCGAGGCGGGCAAGGGCGTGCAGGGCAGGCAGGACATGGTGCTGGCGGTCAAGCTGCCCTGCGGACCCGGCGTGATGTCCACCTCGCTGCGCTCGCTCACGCTGAAGGACACGGACCGGCCGGAGGGAAACGTGTTCCCCCTTGCCTCCCTGCAGCTGATCGTCCCCGCGCCGAGCGACTACTGCGTGTACGTCACCCTCACCACGCCGTCGGTCTACCTCCTCGACTCGTACTCCGAGCGGCTGGCGCACATCGGGCGCACCTTCTCCTTCGACGTGCAGGAGGCGGAATCGGAGACGGCCGAGCTGCGCTGAGCGCCGGATGTCACCGGACTGTCGCGGGCTCGGTACACGGGTGTGGACGGACCGCCCGGCGTCGGTGGGCGACAGTAGGGTGGGGACCATGGCCGATCCGTCCAGCTACCGTCCCAAGCCCGGGCAGATCCCCGACTCCCCGGGGGTCTACAGGTTCCGCGACGAGCACGGCCGGGTCATCTACGTCGGCAAGGCGAAGAGCCTGCGCCAGCGCCTCTCGTCGTACTTCCAGGACCTCGCCGGGCTGCACCAGCGCACGCGCACGATGGTCACGACCGCGGCCTCGGTGGAGTGGACCGTGGTGGCCACGGAGGTCGAGGCGCTCCAGCTGGAGTACACCTGGATCAAGCAGTACGACCCGCGGTTCAACGTCAAGTACCGGGACGACAAGAGCTACCCCTCCCTCGCCGTGACCCTCAACGAGGAGTATCCGCGGGTGCAGGTCATGCGCGGCCCCAAGCGCAAGGGCGTGCGCTACTTCGGCCCGTACGCGCACGCGTGGGCCATCCGCGAGACCGTCGACCTGATGCTGCGCGCCTTCCCCGTGCGGACGTGCTCCGCGGGGGTGTTCAAGCGCAGCGCGCAGATCGGCCGGCCCTGCCTCCTGGGGTACATCGGCAAGTGCTCCGCGCCCTGCGTCGGCCGCGTCACGGCCGCGGAGCACCGGGAGCTGGCCGAGGAGTTCTGCGACTTCATGGCCGGCCGCACGGGCGCGTACCTCCGGCGGCTGGAGCGGCAGATGCAGGAGGCCGCCGAGGAGATGGAGTACGAGAAGGCGGCCCGGCTGCGCGACGACATAGGGGCGCTGAAGCGCGCCATGGAGAAGAACGCCGTCGTACTCGCCGACGCCACCGACGCCGACCTGGTCGCCCTGGCCGAGGACGAGCTGGAGGCGGCGGTGCAGATCTTCCACGTCCGCGGCGGCCGGGTCCGCGGCCAGCGCGGCTGGATCACCGACCGGGTGGAGGCCGTCGACACCGCCGGCCTCGTCGAGCACGCGCTGCAGCAGCTGTACGGCGACGAGCAGGGCGAGGGCATCCCGCGCGAGGTGCTGGTCCCGGCGCTGCCGGAGCCGGCCGCGCCGGTACGGGAGTGGCTGGCCGAGCGCCGCGGCGCCCGGGTGGACCTGCGGGTGCCGCGGCGCGGCGACAAGAAGGACCTGCTCGCCACGGTCGCGCGGAACGCCCAGCAGGCCCTCTCCCTGCACAAGACCAAGCGCGCCTCCGACCTGACCACCCGCTCCCGGGCGCTGGAGGAGATCGCCGAGGCGCTGGAGCTGGACTCCGCGCCGCTGCGCATCGAGTGCTACGACATCTCCCACCTGCAGGGGGACGACGTCGTCGGCTCCATGGTCGTCTTCGAGGACGGCCTCGCCCGCAAGAGCGAGTACCGCCGCTTCGAGATCAAGGGGTTCACCGGCCAGGACGACGTGCGCGCGATGCACGAGGTGGTCACCCGCAGGTTCCGGCGCTACGTGCAGGAGAAGCAGAAGACGGGGGAGTGGGGCGACCCGGAGGCCGAGGCCGCCGTCGAGCGCGGCCGGGCCGGGAGCGGCGGGGGCGGCGGGGGCGGCGGGAACAGCGCTTCCGCGGCCGGCGCGGGAGTGCCGGGGCCCGCGGTCGCGGACGCCGCGCCCGCGGGCGGGTCCGCCGGCCGGGATCCGGACACCGGGCGGCCGAAGAAGTTCGCGTACCCGCCCCAGCTCGTGGTCGTCGACGGCGGTCAGCCGCAGGTCGCCGCCGCCAAGAAGGCCCTCGACGGGCTGGGCGTGGACGACGTGGCCGTCGTCGGCCTGGCCAAGCGCCTCGAAGAGGTGTGGCTGCCGGACAGCGACGACCCCGTCATCCTGCCGCGCAGCAGCGAGGGCCTGTACCTGCTCCAGCGGGTACGGGACGAGGCCCACCGCTTCGCCATCGCCTACCAGCGCAAGAAGCGGGCCAGGAGCATGAAGGCCGGGCCGCTGGACGCGGTGCCCGGCCTGGGGGAGAGCCGCCGCCGGGCCCTGCTGAAGCACTTCGGTTCGGTGAAACGGCTCAGAGCTGCGACTATTGATCAGATCTGTGAGGTTCCCGGCATCGGCCGCAAGACGGCCGAAACCATCGCCGCGACCCTCGCGCAGGCGGCACCGGCCGCACCGGCGGTGAACACCGCCACCGGAGAGATCATGGACGAATGAGGACCGGGGGACAGAGCGATGAACGAGAACGGGACAGACGAGACGGACCAGACCGCCGGGACCGCCGGTGACCCGGCCTCCGGGCCGGGCGGGACGGCGGACTCCGGGCAGACGGGCATCCCCGAGCTGGTGATCATCTCCGGGATGTCGGGCGCCGGCCGGAGCACGGCCGCGAAGTGCCTGGAGGACCTCGGCTGGTTCGTCGTGGACAACCTGCCGCCCGCCCTGATCCCCACCATGGTGGAGCTGGGCGCCCGCTCGCAGGGGAACGTGGCGCGGATCGCGGTCGTCGTGGACGTCCGCGGCCGGCGCTTCTTCGACAACCTGAAGGAGTCCCTGGCCGACCTGAAGGAGAAGCAGGTCCCCCGGCGCATCGTCTTCCTGGAGGCGTCGGACAACTCGCTGGTGGCCCGCTTCGAGTCCGTGCGCCGCCCGCACCCGCTGCAGGGCGACGGCACGATCCTCGACGGTATCGCCGCCGAGCGCGACCTGCTGCGCGAGCTGCGCGGCGACGCCGACCTGGTGATCGACACCTCCAGCCTGAACGTGCACGAGCTGCGCGCGAAGATGGACGCCCAGTTCGCCGGCGGCGAGGAGCCGGAGCTGCGTGCCACGGTGATGTCCTTCGGCTACAAGTACGGCCTGCCCGTGGACGCCGACCTGGTGGTGGACTGCCGCTTCCTGCCGAACCCGCACTGGGTCCCCGAGCTGCGCCAGTTCACGGGCCTCAACGAGGACGTCGCGCAGTACGTCTTCAACCAGCCCGGCGCCAAGGAGTTCCTCAACGGCTACGCCGAGCTGATGCACCTGGTCACCGAGGGCTACCGGCGCGAGGGCAAGCGGTACGTGACCGTCGCCGTCGGCTGCACCGGCGGCAAGCACCGCTCCGTCGCGATGTCCGAGCGGCTGGCCCGCCGGCTCGCCTCGGACGGCATCGAGACCGTCGTCGTCCACCGGGACATGGGGCGCGAGTGAGCCGGATCGCCGGTGGCCGGAACCTCCGGCTGCGCCGCCGGGTCGCCCGTCGGCCGGGTTCGCAGCCGAAGGTGGTCGCGCTCGGCGGGGGAATGGGCCTGTCCGCCTCCCTCGCCGCGCTGCGCCGGATCACCGGCGATCTCACCGCCGTCGTCACGGTCGCCGACGACGGCGGCTCGTCCGGCCGGCTCCGCGACGAGCTGGGCGTGCTGCCCCCGGGCGACCTGCGCAAGGCGCTGGCGGCGCTGTGCGGCGACGACGACTGGGGCCAGACCTGGTCCCGGGTCATCCAGCACCGCTTCACCAGCAAGGGCGAGCTGCACGACCACGCCGTCGGCAACCTGCTGATCGTCGCCCTGTGGGAGCAGCTCGGCGACCACGTCCAGGCCCTCGACCTGGTCGGCACCCTCCTCGGCGCGCACGGCCGGGTGCTGCCGATGTCCGCGGTGCCGCTGGAGCTGCGCGCCGACGTCCGCGGCCACGCGCCGGAGCGCCCCGACCAGGTCGTCACCGTGGCCGGCCAGGCCACCGTGGCCCTCACCCCGGGCGAGGTGCAGCGGGTCCACCTGGTGCCCGCCGACCCGCCGGCCGTCCCGGCCGCCGTCGAGGCCGTCCGCGAGGCGGACTGGGTGGTGCTGGGCCCGGGCTCCTGGTTCTCCTCCGTCATCCCGCACCTGCTGGTGCCCGAGCTGCACGAGACCCTGGTGGAGACCAAGGCCCGCAAGGTCCTCTCCCTGAACCTCGCCCCGCAGCCGGGGGAAACGGACGGATTTTCCCCGCAGCGTCATTTGGAGGTTTTGCGACGACACGCCCCTAAACTCGCCCTCGACGTGGTGCTGGCCGACAAGGATGCAGTGCCCGGTGCGGCTGAGCGCGACGGGTTGCGCGAGGCTGCGAAAGAGCTTGCGGGCTCGGTCGAGCTGGCGCCGGTGGCGCGGACCGACGGGACTCCCCGGCACGATCCGGAGCTGCTGGCCGCCGCGTACGACCGTATTTTTCGGATGCATGGAAGGATCGGGCCATGGCGATGACGGCAGCGGTGAAGGACGAGATCTCCCGGCTCCCCGTGACCCGGACGTGCTGCCGTAAGGCGGAGGTCTCCGCCACGCTGCGGTTCGCCGGCGGGCTGCACCTGGTCAGCGGCCGGATCGTGATCGAGGCCGAGCTGGACACCGGGGTCGCCGCGCGCCGGCTGAAGAAGGACATCCTGGAGATCTTCGGGCACGGCTCCGAGATGATCGTCATGGCCCCGGGCGGGCTGCGCCGCGGCAGCCGGTACGTGGTCCGGGTGGTCGCCGGCGGTGAGCAGCTGGCCCGGCAGACGGGCCTGGTCGACGGCCGCGGCCGGCCCATCCGCGGGCTGCCCCCGCAGGTCGTCTCCGGCGCCACCTGCGACGCCGAGGCCGCCTGGCGCGGCGCCTTCCTCGCCCACGGCTCGCTGACCGAGCCCGGCCGCTCCTCCTCGCTGGAGGTCACCTGCCCCGGCCCGGAGGCGGCCCTCGCCCTGGTCGGCGCCGCCCGCCGGCTCAGCATCCCGGCCAAGGCCCGCGAGGTGCGCGGCGTGGACCGCGTGGTCGTACGGGACGGGGACGCCATCGGCGCGCTGCTCACCCGGCTCGGCGCGCACGAGTCGGTGCTGGCCTGGGAGGAGCGCCGGATGCGCCGCGAGGTGCGCGCCACGGCCAACCGGCTCGCCAACTTCGACGACGCCAACCTGCGCCGCTCGGCGCGCGCGGCGGTCGCGGCGGGCGCGCGCGTGCAGCGGGCGCTGGAGATCCTCGGCGACGAGGTGCCGGAGCACCTGGCGGCGGCCGGCCGGCTGCGCATGGAGCACAAGCAGGCGTCGCTGGAGGAGCTGGGCGCCCTCGCCGACCCGCCGCTGACGAAGGACGCGGTCGCGGGGCGTATCCGCCGGCTGCTCGCCATGGCCGACAAGCGGGCCGGCGACCTGGGCCTCCCCGGCACCGAGGCCAACCTCACGGAGGAGATGGTGGGCTGACGCCCCGTCCGCTCCCCGTTTCCCCCCGCCGGCCGTCCCGGCGGCCCCCGCCCGCGGCGCTCCGCGCGGGTTTCTTCACACCTTCCGGCATCTTGACGTGGACATGGGTCCACCGCAGCCTTGCTGCTGTTCGTCCACGAGACAGACAACCGAAGAGGGGCACATGAGACGAAGAGCGAGCGCGATCCTCGCATCAGCCGCCTTGCTGCTCGGCGGCCTCGCCGCCGCGCCCACGGCCGGTGCCGCCGACGGCGGTCCGGGCCCGGCCGCCACCGCCACCGCCACCGCCGCCGACGCCGGCGACGAGATCAAGGTCTTCACCGCGGACGTCACCCGCGACCAGATCCCGCTGCTCCTGGCGGCCGGGCAGGACGCCCACGAACTCGGCGAGCGGGCCCCGGCCCGCGGCACCGCCGAGGTCGAGCTGTTCCTGACCGACGCCCAGGCGGCGGACCTGGCGGAGCAGGGCGTCGACCTCGCCGAGCGCACCGTCCCCGCCCGCGCGCAGGCGCGCGTCGAGGCCGCGTCCGACGGCGTCTACCGGCCGTACAGCGGTCCCGGCGGGCTCCGGGAGGAACTGGTCGGGATCGCCCGGCAGCATCCGCAGCTCACCAAGCTGGTGTCCATCGGCACGACCGTCCAGGGCCGGGACATCCTCGCGCTGAAGCTCACCCGGGGCGCCAAGCGGGTCCGGGACGGCGCCAAGCCCGCCGTCCTCTACCTGTCCAACCAGCACGCCCGCGAGTGGATCACCCCGGAGATGACCCGCCGGCTGCTGCACCACTACCTCGACGGCTACGGCAAGGACCGCAGGCTCACCCGGATCGTCGACTCCACCGAGCTGTGGTTCGTCCTGTCCGCCAACCCCGACGGCTACGACTGGACCCACGACCCCGACGGCCAGCGCCTCTGGCGCAAGAACATGCGCGACATGAACGGCGACGGCCGGTACACCACCGGCGACGGCGTCGACCTGAACCGCAACTTCGCCTACCGGTGGGGCTACGACAACGAGGGCTCCTCGCCGAATCCCGCCAGCCAGACCTACCGCGGACCCGGGCCCATGTCCGAGCCCGAGACCCGGGCCCTCGACGCCTTCCAGAAGCGCATCGGCTTCGAGTTCGGGATCAACTACCACTCCGCCGCCGAGCTGATCCTCTACGGCGTCGGCTGGCAGGTCGCCACCGACACCCCGGACGACGTGCTGTACCGCGCGCTCGCCGGCACCCCGGAGAACCCCGCCGTGCCCGGCTACCGCCCCCAGGTCTCCTCCGAGCTGTACACCACCAACGGCGAGTCCGACGGCCACGCCGCCAACGTCAACGGGATGATGATGTTCACCCCGGAGATGACCACGTGCAAGACGGCGTCCGAACTCGACCCGGACGACGCCTGGGACCCCGCGGACTGCCAGTCCGGCTTCAACTTCCCCGACGACGAGAAGCTGATCCAGGACGAGTTCGCCAAGAACGTCCCCTTCGCCCTCTCCGTCGCCGAGACCGCCGCCCACCCCGACCGGCCGTCGTCCCCCGTCGGCATCGAGGCCCCCGACTTCACCGTGGACGACTTCGACGTCTCCTACGCCCGCGGCCGCGGGCACCGCGGCGGAAGGGCCGGCGCAGCCGATCAGGAGGTCTCCGTCGTCGCCCGCAAGTCCGTACGGGACAAGGAGCTGAACTACCGCGTCAACGGCGGCCGCACCCGCGACGAGGACGTGGAGCGCTGGCGGGGCGGCGAGACCTACGGCGGCGAGGACAACATCCGCTTCGACGAGTATCGCGCCGAGGTCGAGAACGTCCGGCCCGGCGACGAGGTGGAGGTCTGGTTCACCGGCCGCACCCGCGCCGGCAAGCGCACCGCGAGCGAGCACTTCACCTTCACCGTCGCCGAACGCCCCCGCGCCGGCACCCTCGTGGTCGCCGAGGAGGGCGCCGAGGCCCGGCACGCCCGCACCTACGTCGACGCCCTGCGCGCCTCCGGCCGCTCCGCGGCCGTCTGGGACGTCGCCACGCAGGGGCCGCCGCACGCGCTGGGCGTGCTCGGCCACTTCCGCAGCGTCGTCCACTACACCGGCGCCGGCGCCCCCGGCGGCGACACCCAGCTCGCCCTGCGCGCCTACCTCAACGAGGGCGGCAAGCTGGTCGAGGCCGGCGAGCAGGCCGGCGGCGACGCGCTCGTCGGCCGGGCCCGGACCGACGACTTCAGCCAGTACTACCTGGGTGCCTACTCCCGCTCCGCCACCGTCGGCCCCGACGGCTTCGCCGGCGCCGGCGCCCTGCGCGGCGCGGGCGGGAGTCTCGGCGACGCCGCGGGCAACCCGCTCGACGGCGCCGGGGCGTACACCGTCACCTCCGGCGCGCTGCCGCCGGCGGAGTTCCCGCAGTTCCGCTCCGCGCAGGCGGGGTCGTACGCGGGCGGCCTCAACCCGTACGCCCCGTACGAGGGCGAGTGGATGGCCGTCGCCGAGCACGAGGACGAGAACTGGCAGCGGCTCACCCGCACCGTCGACCTCACCGGCGTCACCGCCGCGGAGGCGCCCGCACTGCGTACCGCGCTCAACTGGGACGCCGAGCGGGGCTACGACTTCGTGCTCATGGAGGCCCGTACCCCGGGCGGCGACGACTGGACCACGCTGCCCGAGGCCGGCGGGGCCACCACGGACGCGGTGCCCACGGAGTGCGGCGAGGGCTTCTTCATCCGGACCCACCCGTTCCTGCGGCAGTACCTCACCCAGGGCGCCGACGGCTGCACAGCGGCCGGCACCAGCGGCGCCTGGCACGGCCTGACGGGCTCCTCCGGCGGCTGGCAGGAGGTCTCGTACGACCTCTCCGCCTACGCAGGCGGGCAGGTCGAGCTGTCGCTGTCGTACGTCACCGACCCGGGCACCGGCGGCAGCGGCGTCTTCGCCGACGACACCGCCGTGGTCGTCGGCGGCGCCGGGGGCGACGCCGAGGGCTTCGAGAGCGGACTCGGCGCCTGGTCGACGCCCGGCCCGCCGCCGGGCAGCCCCGCGGCCGACGGCGACTGGGCCCGTTCCGGCAAGCTACTGGAGAGCTACGGGGCCGTCACCACCCGCGACACCGTGCTCGTCGGCTTCGGCGTCGAGCACCTGGCCGACCGGGCGGATCGCGCCGCTCTTCTGAGCCGTGCCCTGTCCCATCTGAGGCGCTGACACAGGCCCGCTGACCGGCGACGACGCCGGACCGCGGCGGCGGCCCGTAACCCTACCGAGGGGTACGGGCCGCCGTCCGCGTGACCGGCGGGGTCCGGGCCGCCACCCGGGGGTGGAAGCGGTAGGGTCGGCAGTGGTCGGGGATTCCCAGTCAGAGCACCGGTCGATGAAGGACCGGCGTACCAACGAGGAGATCGGTTCGTGACGATCCGCGTAGGCATCAACGGCTTCGGCCGCATCGGCCGCAACTACTTCCGCGCCATCCTGGAGCAGGGTGCGGACATCGAGGTCGTGGCGTTCAACGACCTGGGTGACGCCGCGACCATCGCACACCTGCTGAAGTACGACACGCTGCTCGGCAAGCTCAAGGCCGAGGTGGGCCACACCGCCGACGCCATCACCGTCGACGGGCGTCCGATCAAGATGCTCGCCGAGCGCGACCCGGCGAACCTGCCCTGGGGCGACCTGGGCGTGGACGTGGTCATCGAGTCCACCGGCATCTTCACCAAGGCCGAGGACGCCGGGAAGCACCTCGCCGCCGGGGCCAAGAAGGTCATCATCTCGGCGCCCGCCAAGGGCGAGGACATCACCATCGTGATGGGGGTCAACGAGGACTCCTACGACCCGTCCGCCCACCACATCATCTCCAACGCCTCGTGCACGACGAACTGCGTCGCGCCGATGGCGAAGGTGCTGGACGAGAGCTTCGGCATCGTGCAGGGCATGATGACCACCGTCCACGCCTACACCAACGACCAGCGCATCCTGGACTTCCCGCACAAGGACCTGCGCCGCGCCCGCGCCGCCGCCGAGAACATCATCCCGACCACCACCGGCGCCGCGAAGGCCACCGCGCTGGTCCTGCCGCACCTCAAGGGCAAGCTGGACGGGATCGCCATGCGCGTGCCGGTGCCCACCGGCTCCGTCACCGACCTGGTCGTCGAGGTGAGCCGCGAGGTCACCAGGGACGAGGTCAACGCCGCCTACCAGAAGGCCGCCGAGGGCCAGCTCCAGGGCATCCTGGAGTTCACCGAGGACCCGATCGTCTCCTCGGACATCGTCAACACCGCGCCGTCCTGCACCTTCGACTCCCTGCTGACGATGGCGCAGGGCAAGCAGGTCAAGATCGTCGGCTGGTACGACAACGAGTGGGGCTACTCCAACCGCCTGGTCGACATCACCACGTTCGTCGGCGAGCGCCTCTAGGACGGGCCGACCGTGCCGTGCCGCCGGGGTCCGTGCGCACCGCACGGGCCCCGGCGGCTGCCCGACCCGGAGACGACGGAAGAGTCATGAAGACGATCGACGAACTGCTCAGCGAAGGGGTCGCCGGCAAGCGGGTCTTCGTCCGCGCCGACCTCAACGTGCCGCTGGACGGCACCACCATCACCGACGACGGCCGTATCCGCGCCGTCGCCCCGACGATCGCCAAGCTGGCCGAGGCCGGCGCGCGGGTGGTCGTCGCCTCCCACCTCGGCCGCCCCAAGGGCGCCCCCGACCCGGCGTTCTCGCTCGCGTCGGTGGCGCGCCGGCTGGGCGAACTGCTCGGGGACTCCGCGAAGAAGACGGAGTTCGCCACGGACACCGTGGGCGAGAGCGCGAAGGCCACCGTCGCCGGGCTCGGCGACGGCGAGGTCACGCTGCTCGAAAACCTGCGGTTCAACCCCGGCGAGACCGCGAAGGACGACGCCGAGCGCGGCGTGTTCGCGGACGAGCTGGCGCGGCTGGCCGACCTGTACGTCGGCGACGGCTTCGGCGCCGTGCACCGCAAGCACGCCTCGGTGTACGACCTGCCGGCCCGGCTGCCGCACTGCGTCGGCTACCTCATCGCCGCCGAGGTGAACGTCCTGCGCCGGCTCACCGAGGACGTCGCGCGGCCGTACGCGGTCGTGCTCGGCGGCGCCAAGGTCTCCGACAAGCTCGGGGTCATCGACCACCTGCTGGAGAAGGCCGACCGCATCCTCATCGGCGGCGGCATGGCGTACACCTTCCTCCGGGCCAGGGGCTACGAGGTCGGCTCCAGCCTGCTGCAGGAGGAGCAGGTGCCCGTGGTCCGGGAGTACCTGGCGCGGGCCGAGAAGCTCGGCGTGGAGTTCGTGCTCCCCGTCGACGTGGTCGCGGCCCGGGAGTTCCCGGACGTGGCGGCGCAGGCCCCGACCGAGCCGGTGACCGTGCCGGCCGACGCCATCCCCGCCGAGATGATGGGGCTGGACATCGGCCCGGAGTCGGGCCGGCTCTTCGCCTCGAAGATCGCCGACGCCGCCACGGTCTTCTGGAACGGGCCGATGGGCGTGTTCGAGCACCCCGACTACGCCGCGGGCACCCGCGCGGTCGCGCAGGCCCTGGTGGACAGCTCCGCGTTCACCGTCGTCGGCGGCGGTGACAGCGCCGCCGCGGTCCGGATCCTGGGCTTCGACGAAAAGGCGTTCGGCCACATCTCGACCGGTGGCGGCGCCAGCCTCGAATATCTTGAGGGCAAGACGCTCCCCGGCCTTGCCGCACTGGAGGACTGACCCGAAACGATGACCGACAAGCCGACCCGCATCCCGTTCATGGCGGGCAACTGGAAGATGAACCTCAACCACCTTGAGGGCATCGCGCACGTCCAGAAGCTCGCGTTCGCGCTCCACGACAAGGACTACGAGGCCGTCGAGGTCGCCGTCCTGCCGCCGTACACCGACCTGCGTTCGGTGCAGACCCTCGTGGACGGCGACAAACTGAAGATCAAGTACGGTGCCCAGGACATCTCGCCGCACGAGTCCGGCGCGTACACGGGCGACGTCTCCGGGCCGATGCTGGCCAAGCTCCACTGCACGTACGCCGTCGTCGGCCACTCCGAGCGGCGGCAGTACCACGGCGAGGACGATGCGCTCGTCAACGCCAAGGTCAAGGCGGCGTACCGGCACGGCATCACGCCGATCCTGTGCATCGGCGAGGGCCTGGAGGTGCGCAAGGCCGGCGAGCAGGTCGCGTACACCCTCGCCCAGCTCGACGGGGCGCTGCAGGACGTCGCCGCGGCGGACGCCGGGAGCATCGTCGTCGCGTACGAGCCGGTGTGGGCCATCGGCACCGGCGAGGTCGCCACCCCGGAGGACGCGCAGGAGGTCTGCGGCGCGATCCGTACGCGGCTGGCCGAGCTGTACGGCGACGAGGTGGCGGCCGCGGTGCGCATCCAGTACGGCGGCTCCGTCAAGAGCGGCAACGTCGCCGCGATCATGGCGCAGCCCGACGTGGACGGCGCGCTGATCGGCGGCGCCTCGCTCGACGCCGACGAGTTCGTCAAGATCGTCCGTTACCGCGACCAGTGAGGCGCCCGCGGCCCCGGGCCTCTTCGCCGCACGCCGGGGAGTAGGCCCGGGCCGCCTGTTCGTCGTAGGCTGGCGGGGGTCGCGCAGCACGATCGCGCCGGCCCCCTTCCGTACCCGACCGTCACCGAGAGAGTTGGAAAAGCCGTGACCGTGGCGTTCTCCATCGCCCTGATCATCTTCAGCGGGCTGCTGATGATGCTCGTCCTCATGCACAAGGGCAAGGGCGGCGGCCTGTCCGACATGTTCGGCGGCGGCATGCAGTCCTCCGTCGGCGGCTCCTCCGTCGCCGAGCGAAACCTCGACCGGATCACCGTGGTCGTCGGGCTGGTCTGGTTCGCCATCATCATCGTGCTGGGCCTGCTGATGAAGTTCGACAGCTGAGCCACCACAACGGCTGACGGTACGTAGACTAGGGCGCCCGCGGCGGGGTCGCCGACGATGCCTCGCCGCATTTCACGCAGGGAGTTACGACCGTGGCAAGTGGCAACGCGATCCGGGGAAGCCGGGTCGGCGCCGGGCCGATGGGCGAGGCGGAGCGGGGCGAGTCAGCGCCGCGCCTGCGGGTCTCCTTCTGGTGCTCCAACGGGCACGAGACCCGGCCCAGCTTCGCCTCCGACGCACAGATCCCGGACAGCTGGGACTGCCCGCGCTGTGGTTTCCCGGCGGGCCAGGACCGGGACAACCCGCCGGACCCGCCGCGGACGGAGCCGTACAAGACACACCTCGCGTACGTGCGCGAGCGGCGCAGCGACGCCGACGGCGAAGCCATCCTCGCCGAGGCGCTCGCCAAGCTCCGCGGCGAGATCTGACCCTCAGAAGCCATCCGCAAACCCCCGCCTGCGCCGCGACGTCTGGCACCGCACCTCGCTGCGTTGTCGGGATCGACCGAATACGCCCGGTATGAGGTCGACCCTCCGCCTTGCGATGCACGGCACCATACGCCGCGGCGCCCGCCCTCCGGGCGGACGACGGGGGTTTGCGGATGGCTTCTCAGGCCGGGCCTGCGGGCGGCACCGGGCCACGCGGCACCGCGTGCGCTGAGCCGCCCGCCGACGGGCCGGCATCCCCATCTGAGGCGGCGGATAGGGCAACCGCCCGAGGCGCCCCCCGCCGCGGCGCACCTACGGTCCCGGCATGCATCCGAGACCACATCCCCGCGGCACGCCGCCGCACCGCCCTGGCGTGGGGGTAGCCCCACGCCCGCAGGGCCTAGGGGGAGGGTTCGGGCGGCTGTGGACGGCCGCCGTCGTCTCCCGCTTCGGCGACGCCCTGCGGGGCGCCGCACTGCCGCTGCTCGCCGTCGAGCTGACCGACTCGGCGCTGCTTGTCTCGCTCGTCACCGCCTGCGGCTTCCTGCCCTGGCTGCTCTTCGGGCTGCTCGGCGGCGTCCTCGCCGACCGGGTCGACCAGCGGCGCGCCATGTGGACCGTGGACGTCCTGCGCGGCCTGCTCATGGCCGCGTTCGCGCTCGCGGTGTGGCTGGACCGCGCGGGCATCGCCCTGCTCCTCGTGCTCGCCTTCGCGCTCACCACGCTGCAGACCGTCTTCGACAACGCCGCCACCGCCCTGCTGCCCGCCGTCGTGCCGCCCGCGGCGCTGGGCACCGCGAACGGGCGGTTGCTGGCCGGCCAGGAGGCCGTGCACCGCTTCGCCGGCACCCCGCTGGTGCCCGTGCTCGTCGGCGCCGGGGCGGCCGTGCCGTACGCCGTGGACGCCGCCACGTACCTGCTGGCCGCCGTCCTCGTCGCCGGCCTGCCGGCGCGCCCCCGCCCGGCCGCGCCGCGGCCCCGGGCCTCCCCCTACGGCCTGCGGGCGCGGGGGCACCCCCTGCTGCGCCACGACGTCGCCGAGGGCCTCGGCACCCTGTGGCGCGACCCGGTGCTGCGGGGCGTCTGCGCGGCCACCGTCGTCGCCAACGCCGGCGTCGGGGCCCTCGTCGCCACCCTCGTGCTGCACCTCACCGGCTGGCTCGGCGCCGGCACCACCGGCTACGCCCTCGCGCTCACCGCGTACGGCGCCGGGAGCGTCGCCGGCGGCGTGACCGCCGGCCGCGTCGCCGCCGCCCTCGGCACCCCGCGCACCCTGGTCTGCGCGGGACTCGCCCAGGCCGGCTGCCTGACGGCCTTCGGCACCGTACGCAGCCTGCCCGCGGCCGGCGCCGCGCTCGCCGTCCTCGGCTTCGCCGGGATGCTCTGGAACGCCACCGAGGTGACCGTGCTGCAGCGGCGCAGCCCCGCCGGCGCCATCGGCCGGGTCAGCGCCGCGTTCCGTACCCTGTCGGTCTCCGTCGTGCCGCTCGGCGCCGTGCTCGGCGGCGTCCTCGCCGGCTCGCTGGGGCGCAACACCTCCGCGCTCGCCGCCGCCGTCCTCGTCGCCCTCGGGACGGCCGCACTCGGACCGGCGGCGCGCTCCGGGATCAATTAGGTTGGGTGCCATGGCCGACACCACGTCACGCACCAGGCTCGACCAGACCCCCGAGTGGCACGCGCTCGCCAGGCACCGCGAGGAGTTCGGCGCCACACACCTGCGCGAGCTGTTCGACGCCGACCCCGAGCGCGGCCGCCGGTACACGCTCCGCGTCGGCGATCTCTACCTGGACTACTCCAAGCACCTCGTCACCGACGAGACGCTGCGGCTGCTGCGCGACCTGGCCGCCGCCACCGGCGTCGCCGGCCTGCGCGACGCCATGTTCCGGGGCGAGAAGATCAACATCACCGAGGACCGCGCCGTGCTGCACACCGCGCTGCGCGCGCCCAGCGCCGAGTCGATCGAGGTGGACGGCACGGACGTCGTCCCCGGCGTGCAGCACGTGCTGACCCGCATGTCCACCTTCGCCGACCGGGTCCGCTCCGGCGACTGGCGCGGCCACACCGGCAAGCCGGTCCGCGCCGTCGTCAACGTCGGCATCGGCGGCTCCGACCTCGGCCCGGCCATGGCGTACGAGGCGCTGCGCGCGTACACGCGGCGGGATCTGACCGTCCGCTTCGTCTCCAACGTCGACGGCGCCGACCTGCACGAGGCCGTGCGCGACCTCGACCCCGAGACCACGCTGTTCGTCATCGCCTCCAAGACCTTCACCACCGTCGAGACCCTCACCAACGCCGCCGCCGCCAAGCGCTGGCTGCTGGCGGGCCTCGGCGCCGGCGACGAGGCGGTCGCCAAGCACTTCGTCGCCCTGTCGACCAACGCCGCGAAGGTCGCCGAGTTCGGCATCGACACGGACAACATGTTCGAGTTCTGGGACTGGGTCGGCGGGCGCTACTCGTACGACTCCGCCATCGGCCTGTCCCTGATGGTCGCCATCGGCCCGGGCGCCTTCCGGGAGATGCTGGCCGGCTTCCGCCTCGTCGACGAGCACTTCCGCGGCGCGCCGCCGGAGGAGAACGCGCCGCTGCTGCTGGGGCTCCTCGGCGTCTGGTACGGGAACTTCTTCGACGCGCAGTCCCACGCCGTCCTCCCGTACAGCCACTACCTGTCGAAGTTCACGGCCTATCTGCAGCAGCTCGACATGGAGTCCAACGGCAAGGCCACCGACCGCGGCGGCGAGCGGGTCGGCTGGCAGACCGGGCCGGTGGTCTGGGGCACGCCCGGCACCAACGGCCAGCACGCCTACTACCAACTGCTGCACCAGGGCACGAAGATGATCCCCGCCGACCTCATCGGCTTCGCCCGGCCCGTCGCCGAGCTGGGCGACCTGGCCGGGCAGCACGACCTGCTGATGGCCAACCTCTTCGCCCAGGGCCAGGCGCTCGCCTTCGGCAAGACGGCGGCGGAGGTGGCGGCCGAGGGCGTGCCCGCGGCACAGGTGCCGCACCGCACGTTCCCCGGCAACCGCCCGACGACGACGATCCTGGCCGACGGCCTCACGCCCTCGGTGCTGGGGCAACTCGTCGCGCTGTACGAGCACAAGGTGTTCGTACAGGGCGCGGTGTGGGACATCGACTCCTTCGACCAGTGGGGCGTCGAGCTGGGCAAGGTGCTGGCCAAGCGGCTGGAGCCGGCCCTCGTGGACGGCGCCGGCGGCGCGGAGGTGCCCGGGCTGGACGGCTCGACCGTCGCGCTCGTCGACGCCTACCGGGCGCTGCGAGGGCGCTGACCTGCGGCGTCCGGCGGCGTTCGGCTCGCGGGGCGGGGGGCCGCGCGGCAGCCTGGAGGGATGCGGGTGCTGCGCGGAACCTCCTCCTGGTCCTACTGGATCGTGGGCCTGTACTTCGCCGCCGCCACCGCCGTCGACCTGGCGACCGGGCGCGGACACTCGATGGCCACGCTGCTCGCGGTCGCGCCGGTGTTCGTCGCGGTCAACGGCTCCCGGACCGCGATCCTCGTCTCCGGGGCGGTCGCGCTGCCGGTCACCGCCCTGCTGAGCTGGTGGAACTTCCACCTGGACGTGGAGTTCTGGACCCGCGTCGCCGCCATCGTCATCGCGGTCGGCATCGGCCTCGCCGTGCACCGCGAGCGCCTCGCGCGGGAGCGGCGGCTGGTGAACGTCACCCGGATCGCCAACGTCGCCCAGCGGGCCCTGCTGCCGCCGCCGCCGGGGCGCGTCGGGCCGGTCCAGGTGGCGCACTCGTACCGCTCCGCCGCGGACGAGGCGATGATCGGCGGCGACTTCTACAAGGTGCTCAGCACCCGCTGGGGCGTGCGCGTCGTCATCGGCGACGTACGCGGCCACGGCCTTTCCGTCATCCCCACCACCGCCATGGTCATCGGCGTCTTCCGCGAGGCCGCGTACGAGGAGCCGGAGCTGGACCGGATCGCCGCCCGCATGGACCGCAGCCTGGCGCGGGACGGCGGCCCCGAGAGCTTCGCCACCGTGCTGCTGCTGACGATCTCGCCGCAGGGCGTGTGCCGCGCCCTCAGCCACGGCCACCCGCCGCCGCTGCTGCGCACCGCCGCCGGGCGCGTACGCGAGACCGACGTGTACAGCGGCCCGCCGCTGGGCCTCGGCCTGGCGAAGCGCCTCGCGGACGTGAAGGAGAGCACCGTGGTGCTCGCCGAGGGCGACGAGCTGCTGCTGGCCACCGACGGCGTGCTGGAGGCGCGCAACGCGGCGGGCGAGTTCTTCCCGCTGCCGCAGCACTACGCCCGCGGGCCGCGGCACGGTCCGCCCGCGGAGGTGCTGGCGGCGCTGCGCCGCGACCTCGCGGACTGGACGCCCGAGCTGCACGACGACTCGGCGCTGGTGCTGCTGCGCTACGCGCCGCGGCGGATCCGGCCCGCGTAGCGGGCCTCCAGCGCGGCGTTGTGCTCGTCGCCGTCGGGGATGTTCGCCGACAGGTACACCGGCGGTGTCGCGCCGCGCTCCAGCAGCAGCCGGACCGCCTCGGCGACGACCTGCTGCACGAGCAGCGCGCCGGTGATCGACGACACCGCGCAGGCCGTGCCGCCGCCCGGCAGCGCGAGCACGGAGTCGCCGAAGGGGGCGCCGTTGTCCAGCACGACGTCGGCGTGGTCGGCCAGCCGCCCGCCCGAGGGGTGCCGGGATTCGGCGCGGGCGCCGTGCGCCAGCGAGGTGATCGCGACCAGCGGGTGGCCGTGCTCCTTGACGACGGCGGCCATCTCCACGACGCAGCCGTTGATGCCGGAGTTCGAGGCGATGACGAACACGTCCCGGGGGTGCGGCGCGGCCAGCTCGTACAGCCGGCGCGCGGTGCCGGGATCGCGCTCCAGCCGGGCGTCGGCGAGCAGCGCCGGAGGCTCGCCGCCGTAGATCACGAGGTCGCGCAGGGCGATCTTGTTCGTCGGTACGAAGCCGCCGGCGCGGCCCGCGATCTCGGTCGCCAGCGACTCGGAGTGCCCGGTGCCGAACGCCTGGATCACCCCGTCGCCGTCCAGCGCGTCCGCGAACACCCGGGCGGCGGCGTCGACCTCGGCGCGCTGCCCCTCCGCCACCCGCCGCAGCGAGGCCAGGGCCGCGGCGGTGAAGGCGGCCGCGCTGATCGGCTTGTGGGTCATCGGTGCTCCCGGAGAGTGGTCTGGACAACATGCCGTACGCGGGGTCAATCTCAGGCAGTCGCGCACGGCTCGTCAAGGGTGCGACGCGGCGCCGACCACCGGGAGTGGGCAATGGAGAAGCTGGTCATCGGCATCGACATGGGCGGCACGAGCGTCCGCGCGGCGCTCGCCCCGGCGGCCGGGGGCGGCGTGCTGTGCACGGCGTCGGCGGGGGCGGGGAACCCGCGGTCGGTGCCGGCGGAGGTGCTGACGGAGCGGCTGACGGCGTGCGTGGCGCCGCTGGCGGAGGCGGCGGCCGGGGCGTCGCCGGAGGCGGGAGGTACGGGGGACCCGGGTGCGCGGGATGTAGCGGTGGTCGCCGGGGTCGCCGGCGGGGACCCGCGCAACCCGGACG
>NZ_BAAAPF010000089.1:0-22274 GCF_039531005.1 Streptomyces synnematoformans | reverse complement strand
GCCCGATCTCCACCCCCGAAGTCCAGCAACTCTACAAACAACGCCCCCTGGTCAAGAGCCGGTGGAAGCTGGAGGGCACCGATGGTGCGACCCCTCCGGTCACGGCGGACGACTCGCCGGGCGGTCACGACATGACCCTGCACGGCGGTGCGGCGATCGGCTCCGGCTGGGTCGACACCGGCGCGATGGATCTGGACGGAGTGGGCGCCTATGCGGCGACCTCCGGGGTGCCGGTGGACACCGGCGGGAGCTACACGGTCACCGCCTGGGCACAGGCCGCCGCCCTGCCCGACGGCGCGGCCGCCCTCGTCAGCGCCACGGGCGGCAGGCAGAGCGCGTTCGCGGTGCGCTACGTACCCGCCGCAGATCCCGCGGCCAGCGCGGGGAGCTGGCAGATAGCGCTGCCGGGGGCCGACACCGACACGGCCGGCGTGGTGCGTGTGCAGAACGAGCAGTTCTGGGATGTGCGGGAGTGGAACCATCTCGCCTTGGTCTACGACGGCTTCACCAAGGAGGCGCGGCTCTACGTCAACGGCGAGCTGGAGGAAGTGGCCTGCCCCGACGCCGACGGCGACGGCACAGCGGACGATCCCGCCTGCACGGACCGGCTTTCCTGGGCCCAGGACGTGCTCACCTTCACCGCCGGCGAGTCCCTCCAGATCGGCCGGAGCAAGACGGCCGGCGCGTGGGGTGAGTACTGGCCCGGGGCGGTCGATGACGTGTGGGTTTTCCAGGGGGCGCTGACCGGCGGTCAGGTTGCCCTGCTCGCGCTCGGCAGGCCGGACGTCGTCACCGACGTCCCCGACGACAGTTGATATCGCACTCCGCCCGGCGCTGCCCCCAACGGCGCCGGGGCTCGAAACCCATTCACCAGCACCCGGCTTCCACCGGCGGCCCGCTCGCGGGCGAGGGTGGCGCGGCAGCGGAGATGAGGACGACGGGATGAACCGGAAGGCCAGCACGCGCGTCAGATGGACGAGCGGCAAGGTGGCGTTGGGGGCGGCGGCCCTGATGGTCGCCACCCTTCTGCAGAACGTGACGACGACCGGAGCGGCCGCGGACGACGGCCGGGGCGGGCCGGGCGTGCCCCGGGCGGAGGAGCCGGTCGCCGGAAAATCCGCGACCAAGGTCAAGCCGCGTGCACGGCAGGAAGGTCCGAGGACGCCGCAGCGTGCGCCGGACGCTGCCTGGCCGGAGCCGGCGACCGCCCGGGTCGAGCTGAGTTCCGCGGGTGTCAGGAGCACCACCGAAGATCCGCCGAGCGCCACGGCCCTTCCCCTCACCCTGGACGTGCCCTCCGCGGCCGGCGGGCATCCCGCGGCTGCCGCAGAGGCGGCCAAGGGCGCGCGTGGCACGGTGACCACCCGGGTTCTCGGCCGGGAGGCGGCCCGGCGGGCGGGGGTCGACGGGGTGCTGTTCGCGCTGGAGTCGGCTCCCGCGCCCCGGGGCGCGGCGGGTGAGGTGCGGGCGACGGTGGACTACGGCGCCTTCGCCGAGGCGTTCGGGGGCGGCTACGCCTCCCGGCTCACCCTCGTGGAGATGCTGGCCTGCGTACTGGACACGCCCGACAGGCCCGGGTGCCGCGCGAGCGAGCCGGTGCCGACGGTCAACGACGCGGAGAAGCAGACGCTCACCGCCGACGCGGTGCGGCTCGGCTCCCGCGAGCCGACGGTGCTCGCCGCCGTCGCCGCCGAGGAGGGCGGGAAGGGTGACTACAAGGCCACGTCGCTGGCGCCGTCGTCGTCCTGGGACGTGAACCTCAGCTCCGGGGACTTCTCCTGGTCGTACGGCATTCCGGTCCCCGAGGTGCCCGGAGGGCTGCAGCCGAGCGTGGGCATGTCGTACTCGTCGGGCGCGGTGGACGGTCGCACGGGCGGCACCAACAACCAGTCGTCCTGGATAGGTGACGGGTTCAGTTTCTGGCCCGGCTACATCGAGCGTCAGTACAAACCGTGCGCGGACGACGGCGTCAAGCACGCCGACGGCAGCAAGCCGGGTGACCTGTGCTGGGGTCACGGCAACGCGTTCATCTCCTTCAACGGCAAGGGCGGCGAACTCGTCCCGGCCGGCAACGGCGAGTGGAAGCTGCGCGACGACGACGGCACCCGGGTCACCCGCCTGGCCTCGGCCGCCCGCGGTAACGGCGACAACGACGGCGAGTACTGGCGGGTCACGGACCCGCAGGGCGTGCGCTATTACTTCGGCTTCAACCGGCTGCCCGGCTGGGCCAGCGGCAAGGAGGCCACGGGTTCGGCGTGGAACGTGCCGGTGTTCGGCGACGACTCCGGCGAGCCCTGCCACGACGCCGCCGGCTTCGGCTCGTCCTGGTGCCAGCAGACCTGGCGCTGGAATCTCGACTACGTCGTCGACCCGCACGGCAACGCCGTCGCCTACTACTACCACCAGGAGAAGAACTCCTACGGCCGCAACCTGAAGGGGACCAACAACACCCGTTACACCCGCGGCGGCACCTTGGACCGCATCGAGTACGGGCTGAAGTCGTCCTCGGTGTACGGCACGAAGCCCCTGGCCAAGGTCGACTTCAGCAGCGGTCAGCGATGCCTGCCCAACGCGCAGACCGACTGCTCGGACATCGGCACCGACGCGGCCTACTGGTACGACACGCCCTGGGACCTGAACTGCGGCGAATCGGCCACGTGCGACCAGGGCCGGTACGCGCCCAGCTTCTGGACCCGCAAGCGCATGACCAAGGTGACCACGCAGGTGCTGAAAGGCGACGGGACGTACGCCCCTGTCGACTCCTGGCGGCTGACGCACCGCTGGGGGCAGGCCGACACCGACTACCAGCTGCTGCTGGAGTCGATCCAGCGCACTGGCCACACCGCCACCCCGGCGATCACTCTGCCGAAGACCACCTTCGTCTACACCCAGCTGGCCAACCGGCTGGACAGGACGGGCGACGGCTACGCGCCGTTCATCAAGGCCCGGCTGTCGTCGGTCGCGGACGAGTACGGCGGCCAGATCGGCGCGAACTACTCCGCACCGGCCTGCAGCTGGGACAACCTGCCCACCCCGCAGACGAACACCAGCCGCTGCTTCCCCCAGTACATCGGCGGCAGCGACACCGCCGACCCGGACCGCCAGTGGTTCAACAAGTACGTCACCACGTCCGTGACCGCCAGCGACCGCACCGGCGGCGGCACCGACTCCGTCACCCGCTACGAGTACCTGGGCGGGGCGGCCTGGCACTACGACGATGACGACAGTCTGACGAAGGAGAAGTTCAAGACCTGGTCGCAGTGGCGGGGCTACGGCCGGGTGCGGGTCAAGACCGGTGGGCTGCTCGGCGAGGAGGCCATGGTGTCCCAGTCCGACACCTACTTCCTCCGCGGCATGCACGGAGACCGCGAGAGTCCCACCGGCGGCACCAAGAACGTGTCCGTCAGCCTCGGCAGCGGGGAGGGCGACCCGATCACCGACCACGAGTCGGCCGCCGGCTTCGCCTACAAGACCGTCGACTTCACCGGCCCCGGCGGCAAGGTGCTGAACAAGACCGTCAACCGGCCCTGGCACCACCAGACGGCGAAGAAGGAACGCTCCTGGGGCACCGTCACCGCCAACCTTACCGGCACCGCGCACACCAAGACCTGGACCTCGCTGGACAACGGCGTCGGCAACGACTGGCGGGTGACGTCGAAGTCGAACACCCACGACACGGTCGCCGGGCGGCTGATGGAGGTGAACGACTTCGCGGACAACTCCACCGCGGCCGACAACCGGTGCACCCGCACCACGTACGCCACCAACGAGGACAAGAACATCCTCACCCTGCCCGTGCGGGTGGAAACGGTGGCCAAGGCGTGCGGGGACTCCGCCGACCGCACCGAGGACGTCATCACCGACGTCCGCACGGCGTACGACGGGGCGGCGATCGATGCCACCCCGACCCCGCCGACGCGGGGCGACGCCACCGCCACCGCCGTGCTGAAGTCCCGTACCGCGGACGAGGCCGTCTACCTGGAGTCCACGGCCGAGTACGACGCCTACGGCCGCAAGCGGGCCAGCACCGACCTCACCGCGAACCTGGCCTTCGACGCCAACGGGCAATTGAAGTCGCGCAGCGCGCGCACGGACGGCCGTACCTCCACCACCGCCTACACGCCCACGACCGGGCTCGTCACGCGGGTCGAGGAGACCACGCCGCCGGCGACCCCCGGCGACGCCACCACGGCGCTGACCTCCACCACCACCTACGACCCGGCCCGCGGTCTGCCGCTCACCCAGGCCGACACGAACGGCAAGACCACCACGTCCGCGTACGACGCCCTGGGCCGTACGACCAAGGTGTGGCTGCCCGACCGGCGCACCAGCCTGACGCCGAACTACGAGTTCACCTACCGGGTGACCGAGGGCAAGCCGGTCGCGGTCGGCAGAAAGACTCTCGGCAACCGGGGCGCCCAGCGCACCTCGTACACCGTCTTCGACGGCTTCCTGCGCGAACGCCAGACCCAGGCACCGGGGCCCGACGGGGGCAGGCTGCTGAGCGACGTCTTCTACGACGAGCGGGGCCTTGTCGCCCAGACCTTCGCGCCGTACTACACGGACAAGCTGCCGTCCCCCGAACTGTTCCTCCCGGAAGACGCCATCACCGTGGAGACCCAGTACCGGCACTCCTACGACGGTGTCGGACGCACCATCCAGACCGAGCAGGTGGCCGGCAGCGGCGACGGCCACACCGTCGTGGCGACCACCACCACCCGGTACCGCGGCGACCGCACGACGGTGATCCCGCCGGACGGCGGAACCACCACGACATCCCTCGTCGATGCCCGCGGCCGGACCACGGCCGTGCGCCAGCACCACGCGCGGAGCGCGGAGTCGACCTACGACGAGACCGGCTACCGGTACACGCCGCGCGGCGAGCTGGAGAAGGTGACCGACCCGGCCGGCAACTCCTGGACGTACCGCTACGACCAGCTCGGACGCCAGACCGAGGCGAACGACCCGGACAAGGGCACCACCACGACCGTCTACGACGACCGCGGCCAGGTCACCTCCACCACCGACGCCCGCGGGACCAAGCTCGTCAGCATCTACGACGGCATGGGCCGCCAGACCGAGCTGCGGGAGTCCTCGCCCACCGGAACACTGCGTGCCGACTGGACGTACGACACCGTCAGCGGTGCCAAGGGCCACCTGGCCGCGTCGACCCGCTATGTGGACGGCGAGGCGTACACGAACGAGGTCGTCGCCTACGACCGCCAGTACCGGGTGCTGCGCTCCACGGTCACCATCCCGGCCTCCGAGGGCGCGCTGGCGGGGACGTACCTGTCCATGACCTCGTACAACGTCTCCGGCACCGTGCAGGCCGTCGGCTTCCCGAAGGCCGGGGCGCTGCCGTCGTCGGGTGTGGCGTTCACGTACGAGGACGAGACCCTCCGCCCGATCGAACTCGGCGGTGACCAGGGGCTGAAGGCGACCACCAGCTACACCAACGACGGAAAGCCGCAGCTCTACGAGCTGTCGAACAGCGGCAGCAAGACCGTCACCGTGGCGAACGTCTATGAGCGGGGAACGCAGCGCCTTGCCACCACGCGCGTCGAACGGACGGACGTGCCCGGCGTCGACCAGCACAACACCTTCACGTACGACGACGCCGGCAACGTGCTTTCCGTTGCCGACGTCTCGCGGTCGGGCACGGACACCCAGTGCTTCGACTACGACTTCGCGCGCAGGCTGACCACGGCCTGGACCGAAGGCGACACCGAGTGCTCCGCCAAGCCCTCGGGCTCGGCAGTGGGCGGCCCGGCGCCGTACTGGCACTCCTACACCTACGACAAGTCCGGCAACCGCCTCACCGAAACCCGGCACGACACCGGCGGCGACCCCGCCAAGGACACCGAGCGCACCTACGCCTACCCGGCCCCCGGCAGTCCCCGGCCGCACAGCCTGACGTCCGTCACCAGCACCGGACCCACCGGCACCGCGCAGGACACCTACACCTACGACGACGCCGGCAACACCGCCACCCGCAACCTGGCGGGCGATACCCAGACCCTGACCTGGGACGCCGAAGGCCACCTGGCCAAGGTCACCGAGCCGGTCGAGGGCGGCGCGGACAAGGTCACCAGCTACCTGTACGACGCAGGCGGCAACCGCCTCATCGCCCGCACGCCCACGGAGACCACCCTGTACCTGGGCGCCACCGAGGTCACCCTCCCCAAGGGCGCCACGACGGCGAAGGCCACCCGCTACTACGACCTCGGCGGCGGTCACCAGGCGGTTCAGGAGGACGACGGCAGCGTCTCGTTCACGCTGGCCGACCGCAACGGCACCGGCCAACTGGCCGTCGACGCCGCCACCCAGGCCCTCGACCAGCGCCGCAGCCTGCCCTTCGGCGCCCCCCGCGGCCCGCAGCCCGACTCCTGGCCGGGCACCCGCGGCTTCGTCGGCGGCACCGACGACACCGCCAGCACCGGCCTGCAACACCTCGGCGCCCGCGAGTACGACCCGGACCTGGGCCGCTTCATCAGCGTCGACCCGCTCCTCGAACTCGACAAACCCCAAACCCTCAACGGCTACACCTACGCCGCCCAGAACCCGCTGACCTTCAAGGACCCCACCGGCCTGGGACTCGACTGCGGCACAGGCTCCCCCAGCGGCGTCAGCTGCGGCAACGCACAAACCCGCGCCGACGGCAGCCGCGGCAACGGCATGAACCAAACCGGCGGCGGCGTCATGGGCAAACCGTCCGTGAAACACCCCAAGAACAGCAACAGCTCGCCACAGAGCCCAAAGCAGACCATCCACATCACCCAGAAGGACGGCGTGGTATGGATGGAGGGCTTCCGGCTGCCCTCGGCGCTCGAACTGGAGCGGATGTACCCGACGCTCAGCAACACGGACGAACGACTGGACCAGCACATCCAAGGTTCGTGCCGACCCGATGAGATCACTGATAGCAACAGGGACTTCTGCGCCATCGCAGGCGACCTCGGCTGGCTCGACCGGCCACAGACCGCCTTCGACCAGTTCGTCCTGTCGATCGTCGCACCTGACATCGGCGCGTGGAAGGAATGCCTGAAGAACCCTGGTCTCACCCGCGCCTGCGGCTCCGCCGCGCTCGACCTGCCTTGGGTCAAGGTACTCAAGCCGATCAAGTTCCTCAAGGCCGCGAAGACCTGCTCGAAACACAGCTTCCTCCCCGGCACCCAAGTTCTGCTGGCCGACGGCAGCTCGAAACCCATCGAGGAACTCGAAATCGGCGACAAGGCCGTCGTCACCGACCCCGAGACAGGAAAGACCGCGATCCGGGAGATCGTCGCAACGATCAACACCGAAGACGACAAGGACTTTGTCGACCTCACCATCAAAGCCGATGACAGCACCACCACCCTGACGTCCACCACCACCCACCCGTTCTGGACGCAGGAGAAGAACGCCTGGGCGAACGCCGGCGACCTCACCCCCGGCCAGACCCTCCGCACCCCCGACGGCACCACCGCCACCGTCACGGACGTCCGCCACTACACCAAGCGCCAACGCACCCACGACCTCACCATCAACGACATCCACACGTACTATGTACAGGCGGGCGAGACTCCGGTACTCGTTCATAACAGCAGCTGTGATGTTTCTGGCCGAGGGCGTTGGCAGCTAACCAAGGAAGGCTCGACAAAACTTCTAAAGGGAGGTCCGTTCAAGACCACCTTCTATAAGAGTGCCTCCGACGGTACCTGGTGGACTCCGGACGTGACCGGCCACGGTGAATCGGCGTTCAAGGTCTATCGGGAGACCAGTAAGGGTCTCGAATGGATCTCGGATGCCGATAAATACGGCGACTACATGCCGGGCAAGTGGAAGGGCGATACGGGGAAATTTATACCGAACAGCAATTTGCGGGGTGTCAAGAGATGATCGATACTGCCGACGAGTTTGTACGGCTGCGCAACAGCTCAAATCCGCAGGAGTGCCGCAGGGCGGCCGTTGAGGAGGCGCCCGCGCAGGTATGGATGGAGGTCGTCGATCGATACCCGGAAGAACGGTTGGCAGTTGTCCAGAACAAGACGGTACCGTTGGCTGTCCTGGAAATGCTGATAGACGACCCTGATGCTCGCGTCCGTTTCATGGTGGCCATGAAGCGGAAACTGTCACCGGACCTTCTCGAACGCCTCGCTCACGATGTGGACGAATCGATCAGAATGAGGGTCGCGCAGCACAGGAATACGTCGAGGGAGACATTGGAATCCCTTCGGCACGACTCCTGGAGCGAAGTTCGTACGGCTGTGGAAAACCGACTAAGCGGCATCGGCAGCGATCTCTATTGATGTGAGGCGATCGGCCTGAAGAGCCCCACCGAGTTGTGGGCGAATTCGAGTGGTCGTCGCAACACGTGGTCACTGGCGTGTGGTGGCGGGCAGTTTAGACAGACGCTCGGCCGGGGGTTACCGGCGTAGAAGCTGTTCATGTGATGGGGAGGTTTGTTGCCGGCTATCCGGCAGTCAAATGGGACGGCTCCACGTCTGGCATGGCTGGAACCTAATGTCCTGAGTCGTTAATTCGTGTGCAGTATGCGGCGAGGGTTTCGAGGATCTCGTCGGCGGTCTTGGTCCATTTGAACGGCTTGGGGTTCTTGTTCCACTCGTTGATCCAGCCGCGGATGTCCCGTTCGAGTTCGACGACGTGAAGGCAGGAAGGATTTCTTCGCACGACACATATGGGGGACGTGAACACCCGTGGTGGGCAGGTTCCAAGGAGTTTCTGTGTCAAGTCCAGGCGTGTTGCCTTCAGTCCTCACTTTGCGCTGCTTCTGGACCACAGACGACTCCTTGCCTCAATGGAAGGGCGGATGGGTCAGCGCACGGGATGCATGCACACATACGCGAGGCTTCCCCGTTGGAGAGCTCGAGTTGGCCGGGTTGTGTGCTTGGCACGCTCAAGATGTTGGTGCCGTGCACGAACTGGCCAGGCTTGGGGTCGGGTGCGTTGGCGAATTCGTCGCCGTGATCTCGAAGGGCGCCGGCAAGGGGTGCGGGAGCGGCCCGCCGGTCTTCTGCAGGCCACTCGTCGAGACGGTGTCCCCGTCAGGGCAGCAACGATCCCTTTCCCGTCACACGCTCAGGACGGGCGGAGCGCAAGGTCCGTTTGCCAGAGTCCGCGTCAAGGCAGAGTCGCGCACAGTAGGTTGGGCCGATCATCGATTGAGTGCGGCAGCGAGGTTCCTCCACCATGTCATCACCCGTGGGAATGCCCCCGTTGTACGCGGTCCTGTTCACTCCGGGGGCCGCTGAGGGCCGCTCTCAGGACAAGTCGCCCTACGTTCCTGTCGTGTGGGAGCGGCCAGCTGCTGCGGAGTCGACTGTTCCACACGGCCTGGCCAAAACGGTGGCCGCCGCGCTGCCCGGGCTCTGGTACTGCCTGCACCTACCCGCCGCGCTCTGGGATCTCGTCGATGTCGATGCCTGGAAGCTGAAGGCAGTCCAGAGCCTGCGGCTTGACCACAACATCGTGTTGGTGCCGATCGACATGTTCGACGAGGATCTGCTCGGCCGCCACCTGCAACATCACCATCCCGTTGTCACCGTTTGTCCGGACGAGGTGCTGGCAGAGGCCCGGCAGCGGGCCTCGGCGCTCGGATTCGTGCTGCCTGCGATCCCCTACTCGCAGCTGTCCGACGCCACCCTCACCGCTCACTGGAATGCCATTCACGAGCACTTCATCCCCGACCTGCCGGCGCTGCCCGGTGAGGTGTCCCTCACGCGCCGACTGGACATGGCCCCTCTAACCCTCCCTCACCGCAGGCTGGCCCGGCAGATGGGATGGCCTACAGCAGAGTTGGCCGTCCAAGACACGAGCATGAGCAGTGCGTTCACGCAGGCCCTCCGCGGTCAGACGCTCCTAGCCGCCACGGCACGCCTGGAACGGGAGAGGGCTTCCCCCAGCGAGGCTGACCGCCGCTTTCCCCAGACGATCAAGGAGGAGGCAGCCCGACTGCGGGTACCGCTAGCACTGGGCCTGCCCGGTACCGCTCCGGCCTATGCCCGCATCGCCTACGACGGCGAGCTACGGCGCCGAACGGGAACCCAGCCCGCCGTCAGCCCGGACGACACATGGTCGGTCACACTCCACGAACGCCCTGATCACATGGTCGAACGAGCAGCCATCGAGTTCGCGGTGACACACCAGGCCGTCGCGAGCAGCGGCCTGGGCCTCATGCTGCCCACCGTGCCCCCTGACGCCTTCGTCATCCTTGCTGAACTCGAACGGCATTTCCTCACCCGACACAGCAGCGCTGCCGTGAGACGCCTGCTCGCCCGGCTCAATGACGTTGCCGAGCCGCTGTGGAGCAAGGAACTGACGACTGCGATCCAACGCGCCTCGCACCTGACGGTGTTCTCCGACTTTCCTCTCGGACTGCTGACCATGCCCGGGGACAGCGCACCGCTGTGTGCACGTCTGCCTGTCGCCTACCGACCGCTGCAACCTCTGACCAGGACTGTGCAGCAACAGGTCTCCGCCCCGCCGGCCATCAGCCTGAACCACACCATCAAAGTCCTGATCGCCGAATGCATTCCCCTCAGCGATCCGGTGGGACGGATTTCGCGAGAGGGATGGAACATGGCCCGCGAGACCACTGAACCCGAAGCGGCCACGCTCACCGTCATCCAGGCCGAGACCCTCACCCTCGAAGCCCTCCAGCAGTCCGTGACCGAACATCGCCCCGACATCCTCGTCATCAGCGCGCACGGAACGATGGTCGGCAACATGGCCGCGCTCGTCATCGGCGACGAACCACACCTGGACCTCGGCCTTGACCGCGTGCCACCTGTGGTCATGCTCAGCGCCTGCCACGTCGCACCCCGCGGCTCCGGGGCCGTGGCCATCACCGATCTTTTGCTCCGGGAAGGCGCTCTGGCGGTACTGGGAACGCAAGTCCCGGTCGAGGTCACACGCAACGCCATGCTGATGTGCCGGTTTTTGGTGTACCTCGCTGAAGAGATCGCGAAACCCAGGCAGTTCGACACCATCCTGGATGTATGGCATCACGTGCAGACGTCGAACGCGGTCAACGACATCCTCGACGGAAGCCCGAGCATCAGGGCGTGGGCCACCAGTGCCACCATCAACGGCCAGCCTGTAATCGTTGAGTTCATGAGTAGCCGGGCCACCGGCCGACTCCGCCTGCCGCACGTCTACGAGGACACCGAACGTGTCCTGGGCGAGATCGCCGACGAACAGGGCCTGGGCGACCGCGTACGCAACTGGTTCCGCAGGCCCGGCTACGTCCCTGAGTCGTTGTTCTACGTCTTCGTGGGCTGCCCCGAGCGCATCCACCTCTCCTCACTGGGGCAGCAGATCGAACAAGTGCGCCCCGGTCGGTAACTGCTGGGCCCCGTAGAATTCACGGTCGAAGCCCGGCGGGCTGCCGCTGGCTTGTCTGTCTTCGCCACAGGCGCTTGGCCTCGCGTCCTCTCAGCGCTTGCCGGAGAGAGCGCCTCCACTCCCCCTGCCGAGAACGTCGTCGCCGACGGCGAAGCGGCGGCTGGTCCTGGGCAGAACGAGGTAGACGATGCCCCCGAGCTTCAGAGGATCACAAACAAGCGCTCAAACTGGGTGGCCCGAGTCGGTTTGTCAGACACCGCCTATACGATCAGGCGGTCGGCCACCGAGGAGGGAGAGTTGCCACCGTGTTTAAGGGTCTGCGAGGATCCATCCTGTGCAGCAAAGACGCTCGACTGCTGAGGGAATGGAATCAGCGTCGGGTGTTCCGCGCTGTGTGAATGACGGAGAAAGTCGCTGCCGAGTACGCGTCAATTTCCGGAACTCAACTCCGGCGGTTAAGACGGCGTCAGGGTACTTCCATTGGTCGGATCGGAGGCTGGCAGATCCCCGCATGCGTGCCGATTCGTTGCTATTGGCTACGGGGGTCGGCAGCGTCCTCGATCCAGTCTTGCGGGATGAGCTTCTCACCATGACGCCAGTTATGGACCACCGACTCCTGGAACCAGTCACTCCGACAGTACTCCCGGGCGCAGTGCTTATTCCGGGTCGGCTTGGGTGCGGGTAACTGCCGTTCGTCGGCCGTGGTGCCGTTGGTCCGTGGTCCGGGGTGTACCGGCACCTGTCCCAGCGCAGGATCGGGGCCTCGGCCGAGACCAGGTGTTCGGTTCGGGGCGCTGGCGTGCCCCGAACCGCTGCGGCGGCCGGGGGTTCGTCCCGCGGCCCTGCGCGCGGTTTCGTCTGCGGATTCTAGGCGGGTGCAATGTTCGTGCAAGATCCGCCGACCACCCTCGTGCCGGGGGACCGACCCGACCGGCCGGCTGGGCGCGAGCCGTCGGCGCGGGGGTGTGACGCCCCCGTTTCCGCACTGAACAACGGGTCTTCCCTGGAGCACGAGTTGTCTTACGGTCCACCTCCACCTCCCGGCCACGGTCCGACGGGGCCGCCCGCGCAACCGCCCCCGCACCCCGGCCCGTACCCGTACGGTCCGCCCCAGGGGCCGACCGGACCGCCCGGGTATCAGGGGGGTTCCGCGTGGGGCGGCCCGCCGCAGCCGCCCGGGCACCACGGAGGGCCCGGGCGGAAGAAGAGCAAGCGGGGCGTCGTCATCGCGGTTGTTGCCGTTCTCGTGATGGCCGCGGGCGGGGCCGGTGCGTGGTCGTTCTGGCTGAAGGACGACTCCGCGGGCGACGTCGGCTTCGCCCCCGGGACCGACAAGCAGCTCTCGATGACGCTTGAGGAGCGGTTCCCGGAGGACTGGGAGCCGGACGCGTCCACGGCCCGGGCGTCGCTCGGCTCCTGGCTGGACGGGCGGTGGTGGACCGAGAAGCACCTGGTCAGGGAGATGTGGAACGAGATCGTCGCCTACGACCTCGCCGACGGCTCGGTGGCCTGGCGGGTGCCGGTGGACGGCAACGGGGCCTGCAAGACCTCGCGTGACGTCTCGCCGGAGGGGTACGTCGCGGTCCTGCGCGGGGAGCCCGCCACCACAGAGAGCGGGCCGAAGCCGTGTGACCAGCTCACGATCGTCGACGTCAACAAGGGCGAAGAGGTCTGGACCTCCGATATCGAGCCCGGGGTCGCGAGCGTGCTGCCCGATGTCGGGGACCGTCCGGTGATCTGGGGGGAGACGGTGCTCATACCCGGGCAGGGGCAGACGAACTTCGACCTCACGAGCGGCGCGCAGAAGGACCCCAAGGACAACGGCTGCTGGAGCGCCGCCTTCGCCGTCTTCGGCGACACGCTGATCGCGCGGCAGTGCGGAGCCCTGGCCGCCTTCGGGAGGGACGGCGAACTCCTCTGGGCGTGGCCGTATCCCGGAGATGAGAAGACCAGCGTGGCCGTCCTGTCGGCCGACCCGCTGATCGTGGTCGTCAAGTCGCGGGACGACGAGCAGGTGTGGCGGGTGGAGCCCGGCGACCCGGACGACCGGGACGACCCGGGCGAGCACACCGTGCTCGCGAAGATGGACGCGCGCAGCCTCGACCCGATGCCGCCGTGCGGCTACGGCGGCGGGGACTCGACGGAGCTGAACACGTGCCACAGGGCCGTTGTCGGTGCCGGTGTGCTCTACCTGAAGTACGCGATGGACCCGGACTACCGCCAGGTGGGGATCGTCGCCTTCGACCTCACGTCCGGTAAGGAGCTGTGGCGCGCCCGGGCCGACGGTGAGCTGTCACTGGCTCCGGTCGGCACCGACGCGGACGGACGGCTGATCGCCTTCCAGCCCCAGGACCCCCCGCTGGGCGACTACGAGGGGTCGCGGGGCGCCGTCGTGGCCCTCGACCCCGAGACCGGCGAGGTCACCCCGCTGGCCGGGCTGCCCATCGCCGACAGCGGCGACCAGAAGTGGCTGCTCGCCAACAACTCCCTGGAAGGTGACATCGAGTGGCGGGACGGCCGCCTCGTGATCGTCTCTCCGGGGCCCACCGTGGTCGGGGACTCCGCGCCCGGTGGCGCGGGATCATATGCCACCGTCATCTACTCGTGACCGCGGGGACCGTTCTCCCGCTCAGGTGAGGAGCTGTTCGGCGGGGGCCGGCAGCTCCTCGCCCACCAGGGCGTGGAGGCGGCTGTGGGCGGTGGGGTGGCCCAGGAGGATGGCGGCCCGGAGGGTGCGGGCTTCGGGGTCCAGGATCAGTTTGGCGTAGCGGGTCGCCGGTCCGGGGCGGGTGTAGGTGAGTTCCACCGCGTCCTCGGTCTGGGCGTGGGGGTTGCCCATGCTGGCCACGTCCACGCCCGGGAGCTTCAGCACCGTTGAGGGCTCCGCCGGGGACAGGGGCGGCGGGGAGGCGGGGGCGCCGGCGAGGCGGGCCGCCACGGTGGCGGCCATGTGGTAGCCGGGGGCCACCGTGCCCGTACGGCGGCCGTGGATCGCCGCGCAGTCGCCGATCGCCCAGATGTCCGGGTCGGGGGTGCGGCAGTCGTCGTCCACCAGGTAGCCGCCGCGCTCGCCGCGCGGCAGGCCGGCCGCCGCCGCGAGGTCGTCGCGGGGGCGGGTGCCCGCGGTGAAGACCACCAGGCGGGTCGTGATCCGGGTCTCGTCCGCCAGGGTGACCCCGGTGACCTCCCCGGCCGGGCCGGGGTCCAGGGAGCGGAGTGCGGTGCCCTCGTGCAGGCGGATCCCCCTGCGGCTCAGGGAGATCGCCAGGAGGCCCGCCGCCTCGGGGTCCAGCTGCGCGGGCATCAGGTGCGGGGCCGCCTCCACCACGTGCGGGCGTATCCCCAGGTGGCGGTGGAGTGCCTCCGCGGTCTCCAGGCCCAGCAGGCCCCCGCCCACGACGACCGCCCGCTCCCCGGACGCCGCCTGCGCGGCCTCGCGGATGGCGTGGACGTCGTCCAGCGTCCGGTAGACGTGGCACCCCCGCAGCTCCGCCCCCGGCACCGGCGGCCGCGCCGGCACCGCGCCCGTGGCCAGCACCAGCGCGTCGTACGGCAGCCGCCGGCCCTCCGCCGTCACCACCTCGTGCGCCGGCCGGTCGATGCCCGCCACCCGGGTGGAGGTACGTATCTCCAGGCCGCCGCCGTCGGGGGCGCCGAGCGTCAGCTCCTCCGCCGGTACGCCGCGCAGCCTGTCCGTCAGCGCGATGCGGTTGTACGCCCCGTACGGCTCCTCGCCCAGCACCAGGATCCGCCAGCGCGCCGCCCCGTCGCGGGCGCGCAGCTCCTCCACCAGCCGGTGGGCCGTCATGCCGCAGCCGACGACCAGCAGGCGCTTCACGGCGTGCTCTCCGCGAACTCCCGGCAGAGGCCCCGGACCTCCTCCGCGCACGAGCCGCACCCCGTCGTCGCCCGCGTCGCGTCGGCCAGCGCGCCCGGCTCCCGCGCGCCCACGGCGAAGGCGTCCGCCAGCGCCGCCTTCGTCACGTTGTTGCACCGGCACACCACCGCCTCCGGCGGCAGCGCCGGCAGCGGCCCCGAACGCGGCGCGGGCCGGCCCAGCAGCAGGGCCAGCCGGCTCGTCGGCAGGGGCGCGCCCGTGTCGTACAGCTGCGTGAGCGTGGCCAGCGCCTGCGGGAGGCCGACGAGGACCGCCGACGTCAGCCGGCCCGCCGGGTCCAGCGCCAGCCGGGCGTACCGGCCGCGGGCCGGGTCGCGGTACGTCACGATCTCGGCCCCGGCCCCGGCCCCGGCCCCGGCTCCGTCCCCGGCTCCCGCCCCGCCGTCGCCCAGCACCCCCAGCGTCAGCCCCGGCACCCGCAGCCGGAACACCGGCCGGCGCCAGGCGTCGCCGCCGTACGGCACCCGCCGGCCCGTCAGCGACCGCGCCACCGCCTCCGCCTGCTCCCAGCCGGTGAACAGCGAATCCGCGGGCTCCGTGCAGTCGCCCACCGCGCGGATCGCCGGGTCGCTCGTCCGCCCCTCGCCGTCGACCAGCACCCCGGTCCGTACCGCCAGGCCCGCCGCCGCCGCGAGGCGGGTGCGGGGGCGGACGCCCGTGCAGCACAGCAGCGTGTCCCAGGCCAGCAGCCACTCGTCGTCCAGCGCCAGCTTGCCTGGCAGCACCCCGGCGGCCACCCGGCCCAGCTCCAGCCGGACGCCCAGCTCCGCCAGATGCCGGGTCAGCAGCCCGCCGGCCGCGGCGTCGAGGCGGTCGTCCAGCGGGTACGGGCCGGGGTGCACCAGCGTGACGTTCCGGCCGCCGCGCCGCAGGGCGGCCGCGGTCTCCACGCCCAGCGGGCCGCCGCCGAGGACGACGATCTCGTCGCCGCGCACCCGCGCGCAGTCCGCCAGCGACCGCAGCCCGGTGACGCCGTCGACCAACCAGCCAGAGGCGTGGCGCAGCCCCGGCACGGGCGGGAGGTGCGGCCGGGCGCCGGTGGCCAGCACGAGGGTGTCGTACGGGACCCGGTCGTGCTCGGTCGTACGGACCTGGCGCCGGCGGCGGTCGATGCCGGCCGCGGAGACGCCGTGGCGGAGGCGGACGTCGGGCAGGTCGGGCAGGCGGAGGTCGGCGGGGGTGAGGGTGCCGTCGAGGAGGGAGGGGAGGAGGACGCGGTGGTAGGCGGGGCCGGGTTCGGCGTCGAGGAGGGTGACGGGGCCGTCGTGGCCGTGGTGGCGCAGGCGTTCGGCCACGCGGTGGCCCACGGGGCCGCCGCCGACGATGACGACGCGGGTCCCCGTCCCCGTCTCGGCGCGCGTCTCCGTCCCCGTCTCCGTCCCCGTCTCAGTCCCCGTCTCCGTACCGCCCGGCCTGCCCCGTCCCGTACCCCTCAACCCGCCGCTCCCCGCACCGCCGCCGCCTCCGGCACCCGCTCCGGCCGCCCCACCGGCTCCTCCGACCCCACCGGCTCCACGGACACCGCGCTCACCTTGAACTCCGGCATCCGGCTGCGCGGGTCCAGCGCCGTGCCCGTCAGCAGGTTCGCCCGCCCGTGCCCCGGGAAGTGGAACGGCAGGAACACCGTGTCCGTACGCAGCGTCGCCACCAGCCGCACCCGCGCCAGCACCGCCCCGCGCGCCGACCGCACCCGCGCCAGCTCGCCCTCCGCGAGCCCCGCACGCGCCGCCGTGTCCGGGTGTATCTCCACCGTCGTCTCCGGCGCGGCCCGCACCAGCTCCGGCACCCGGCGGGTCTGCGCGCCCGACTGGTAGTGCGCGAGCTGCCGTCCGGTCGTGGCCCACAGCGGGAAGCGGTCGTCGCGCGCGTCGGCCGGCTCGCGGTGGTCGACGTTCTGGAAGCGCGCCTTGCCGTCCGGGTGGGCGAAGCGGTCGAGGAACAGCCGCGGGGTGCCGGGGTGGGGCGGGGTGCCGTCGGGGGTGGCGGGGCAGGGCCAGTGGAGCGCCTCGCCGGCGTCCAGCCGCTCGTAGCTGATGCCGCCGTAGTCGGCGGTGCCGCCGTGGGAGGCGCGGCGGAGTTCGTCGAAGACGCGGCGCGGGTCGTCGGGGAAGCGGTCGGCGGGCTCGCCGAGGCGTACGGCCAGCTCGCGCAGGACGGCGAGGTCGCCGCGTACGCCCGGTGGCGGGGCCAGGGCGCGGCGGCGGCGCAGGACGCGGCCCTCCAGGTTGGTGAGGGTGCCCTCCTCCTCGGCCCACTGGGTGACCGGCAGGACGACGTCCGCCATCGTCGCGGTCTCCGACGGTACGAAGTCCGCGACGACCAGCAGGTCCAGCTCCGCCAGCCGGCGCTGGACGCGCTCGGCGTCCGGCGCGGAGACGACCGGGTTGGAGCCGAACACCAGCAGCGCGCGCGGCCCGCCGTCGGTGCCGAGGGCGCCGAGCAGCTCCGCGGCGCTCAGCCCCGGCCCCGGCAGGCTGTCCGGGTCGACGCCCCAGACCCCGGCGACGTGGGCGCGGGCCCCGGGGTCGGTGATGTGCCGGTAGCCGGGCAGCTGGTCGGCCTTCTGGCCGTGTTCGCGGCCGCCCTGGCCGTTGCCCTGGCCGGTCAGGCAGCCGTACCCGGAGCCGGGGCGGCCCGGCAGGCCCAGCGCGAGCGCGAAGTTGACGAACGCGGCGACCGTGTCCGTGCCCTTGCTGTGCTGCTCGGCGCCGCGCCCGGTGAGGACGTACGCGCGCCGGGCCTCGCTCAGCAGCCGCACCGCCTCCCGCTGCGCCGAAGCCGGCACTCCGGTCAGCAGCTCCACCCGCTCCGGCCACCAGCCGGCGGCCCGCCGCCAGGCGGCGCGGAAGCCGACGCTGCGGGTGCGGACGTACTCCTCGTCGTGCCGGCCCTCGGTGACGGCGATGTGCAGCAGGCCGAGGGCGAGCGCGAGGTCGGTGCCGGGGGCGGGGGCCAGGTGGAGCGCGGCGCGCTCGGCGGTGGGGGTGCGGCGCGGGTCGATGACGACGAGGGCGCCGGCCTTGTTGAGGTGGCGCATGAGCGGGGGCATGGTCTCGGCGGGGTTGGCGCCGGCGAGGAGGACGGTGTCGGCCTCGGCGAGGTCGGTGACGGGGAACGGCAGCCCGCGGTCCAGGCCGAAGGCCGCGACCCCGGCCGCCGCGGCGGAGGACATGCAGAAGCGGCCGTTGTAGTCGATCATCCGGGTGCCGAGGGCGACCCGGGCGAACTTGCCGAGCAGGTACGCCTTCTCGTTGGTCAGCCCGCCGCCGCCGAAGACGGCGACGGAGTCGGGGCCGTGCGCGGCGCGTATCTCCGCCAGCCGGGAGGCGACGGTGTGCAGGGCGGTGTCCCAGCTGGCGGGGGCGTGGCCGCCGGCGCGGTCGCGGACGAGCGGGGTGCGCAGCCGGTCGGGGGCGCGCAGGACGGCGGGTGCGGTCCAGCCCTTGTGGCACAGGCCGCCCTGGTTGACGGGGAAGTCGGCGTCGGGCTCGACGCGCAGCGGCGGGGCGGGCTCGGCGGCCGGTGCGGCCGGGACGGCGGAGGGCGGGGGCGGGCCGGGGGGCGCGCCGGGCTGGAGCCGTGTGCCGCACTGGAGCGCGCAGTACGGGCAGTGGGTGGCGACCGCGGGTTCTTCGGGGTCCGGTGACGACGGTGCGCGCGAGGAGCCACTGCCCATCCGGATACCCCACTTCAGGCGTCACCGCTTCGGAGCTGTACCGGCATCATCACCCGCGAGGGGGCGGGGCGGGAATTGGCAGATTGCTGTCAGCCGCCGACCGCCGGCGGTGAGTTCGGGTATTCCGGGCATTTCGCTCCCGTGAGCGCCCGCCCGGCCGCCCCGGAGGCGGCTTCCCGCCTCTCCGTGTGCGCCCGCGCGCACGCGGCACTTGAACGTCCGGCCGCGCGCACGGCCGGACGCCCATCCTTCAGGCGGTGCCCACCTCGGTGTAGCCGCTGCTTCCTCGGGCCTTCTTCTCTGGCTGTCAGGGTCATGCAAGTTCTCAGGCAACTTCCCACACAAGAAGGAAGAATCCGTGAGTTCTCGCTCGAATCCGGACAGGCGCAGCGTGCTCGGCACCGGCGGCGCCCTCGCCCTCGGCGCCGCCGGCGCCCCGGTACTCCTCGCCCCCTCCACCGCCACCGCCGCCGAACGCAGCGGCACCGCCGACCGGCTGCCCTCCGGGCTGTTCACGCTCGGCGTCGCCTCCGGCGACCCGCTGCCCGACGGCGTCGTGCTCTGGACCCGGCTGGCGCCCGACCCGCTCGCCGGCGGCGGCATGCCGGCGCGGCCGGTGCCCGTGCAGTGGCAGGTGTCCGACAGCCCTTCCTTCACCCGGATACGCCAGCGGGGCGCCGCGCTCGCCCGCCCCGAGCACGGCCACTCCGTCCACGTCGAGGTACACGGCCTGCGGCCCGACCGCGAGTACTGGTACCGCTTCCGCGCCGGCCGCGAGACGTCCCCGGCCGGCCGCACCCGTACCGCCCCCGCCGTCCACGCCCGGCCGCGCAACCTGCGCTTCCTCTTCGCCAGCTGCCAGAACTGGCAGGACGGCTACTTCACCGCCTGGCACCACGCGGCGCAGGAGGACGTCGACTTCGTCGCCTTCCTCGGCGACTACATCTACGAGTCCGTCCCCCGCGACACCACCGTCCGCAGGCACGAGGGCACCGGCGAGCCGTACAGCCTCACCGAGTACCGCAACCGCCACGCCCAGTACCGCGGCGACGTCCACCTCCAGGCCGCGCACGCGCACGCCCCCTGGATCGTCACCCTCGACGACCACGAGATCGACAACAACTGGGCCGACGAGATCCCCCAGGACCCCGACAAGCAGACCCCCGAGGCGTTCCGCGCCCGCCGCGTGGCCGCGCTCCAGGCGTACTGGGAGCACATGCCGCTGCGCCGCGCCTCGATGCCCGACGGGCTGGACATGCAGCTGTACCGGTCGGTGCGCTACGGCGACCTCGCCACCGTGCACGTCCTCGACACCCGCCAGTACCGCAGCGACCAGATCACCAGCATCGAGGAGTCCGAGGACCCGGCCCGCAGCATGACAGGACCGGAGCAGGAGCGCTGGCTCGTACGCGGCATGGAACGCTCCGGCGCCCGCTGGAACCTGCTGGCCAACCAGCTCATGTGGGCCCAGAACGACCGCCGGGCCGGCCCCGAGCAGGTCTTCGACTTCGACAACTGGGACGGCTACCGCGCCCAGCGCCGCCGCCTGCTGGAGTTCTTCGGCTCCGGCCGTACGGAGAACCCGGTGGTCCTCACCGGCGACCGCCACTGCACCTGGGTCTGCGACCTCAAGCCCGATTTCGACGACCCGGCGAGCCCGGTGGTGGGCGCCGAGCTGACCGGCTCGTCGATCGCCTCGGGCGGCGACAGCGACACGGCGGCCTTCCACGCGAGGTACGACCCGATCATGGCGGAGAGCCCGCACTGGAAGTACATCGACAACCGCCGCGCGTACGTGCTCTGCGACGTGACCCGCGAGCGGATGACCGCCGAACTCCGCACCGTCGACACGGTGTGGCGCCCGGAGGGCACGACCGTGACCACGGCCGCGGAGTTCGTGGTCGAAGCGGGCCGCCCGGGCGTCACGGTGGCCACCACACCGGAGCCGGCCCGCCCGATGCGGCTGGCCGAGCGGCGGTACGACGTGGACGACGACCAGCTCTGACCCGGACCCCGACACCGGCCCCGGCACCGGCCCCGGCCCCGGCCTCTCCCGCCGGCGCCGGGGCCGTGCCCCCGGGTCCCGTCACTCCGAGCGCAGCGCCGTCGCCGTGCGGGTGGCCGCCGCCCACGTGGCCGGGAGGAGCGCGCCGGCGGTGGCGATGGCGACGCCGGCCAGGGCCAGGAGGGTGAGGCCGAGGGGGGTGTAGACGTCGACCAGGGCGTCGGGGATGTTCGTGCCGACCGAGCGGCCCATCTCCGGGACCACGTAGTGGTGCAGCGCCACGCCGAGGGGTACGCCCACCGCGCCGGCGACCAGGCCGGTGCCGGCGACCGAGGTGAGGACCATGGCGACCGTCTGCCGCGGGCTCATGCCGAGGGCCTTGAACACGCCCAGGTCGTGGACCCGTTCGCGGGTGTCGAGGACGACGGTGTTGAGCACGCCCAGGCAGGCCACCGCCACCAGCATGGCCGTGAGCATCGCGATCAGCGCCTGCATGGCCAGGATCACCGGGGACTCCTCGTCGTCCTCCGCGACGTTCCCCCGGGCGCCCAGCGGCTCCAGGTCGGCGTTGAGCGCCTTGAGGTAGGCGCCGCGGTCGGTGCCCGGAGCCAGGTCCACCGTGTACCGGGTGGGCTCCTGGTCCGGGACGAGGCCGTCGGCGGAGGCGTACGCGGTGCGCAGGGCCATGCCGTCGTCGCCCAGGTCGAAGACCTCGCCGACGATGCGGAGTTCGGCGGTGCGCTTGCCGTCCCGGAGGGTGACGGTGTCGCCGACGCCGGTGTTCGTGGCCTCCAGGAAGCGAGCCGGGGCGACGGCCTCGCCGGGGGCGGCGAACCAGCGGCCGGCGGCGAGCCGGTGGCCGTCGTCCGGTGCTTCGCCGCGGTACGTGACCAGGGGGACGGCGCCCTTCCGGCCGACGACGGTCACGTCGGCCTCGGCGGTGGCGAAGTAGTGCTCCGTTTCCGGGCGGGTGCGGATGGTCTCCGTGATCTCCCTGGTCGAAGCGGGGGTGGCGGGGGTGGGCGGCGCGGACTCCGGTGCCGTGCCGGGATCCGCGCCCGGCGCGCCCGGGCCGCCCGCCTCGCCCGGTTCGGCGCGCTCCAGCGGGCCGCCAGGGCCCGTCATCCTGTGCACCACCACGTCCCCCGACGCGTCCGGCGTCCCGTCCTTCTGCACCGCGATCAGCGACGTCCCCAGCCCCACCGCGAACGTCACCGGCAGCGCCGCGAACGCCACCGCCGCCGCCACCGCCGCCGGGCGCGCCGGCCGGGCGAACGGGCCCGCCAGGCCCAGCCCCACCGCCCGCGGCAGCGGCAGCCGGCCCAGCAGGTGCCGGACGCGGCGGCCGAGGT
>NZ_BAAAPF010000088.1:0-22276 GCF_039531005.1 Streptomyces synnematoformans | reverse complement strand
CTGGCCGCCGCCCTGGCCGCCGCGCTGCTGCCGCGGCGGGCCCTGGCGGTCGCGCTGGCGCTGGCGTTCGCCCCCGCCGCCGGCCGCGGGCCGGCCCGGCTCGTCGTCCAGCCGCAGCGTCAGCGAGATCCGCTTGCGCGGCACGTCCACGTCCAGCACCTTCACCTTGACGATGTCGCCGGGCTTGGCCACCTCGCGCGGGTCCTTCACGAACGTCCTCGACATCGCCGACACGTGCACGAGCCCGTCCTGGTGCACGCCCACGTCCACGAACGCCCCGAACGCGGCCACGTTCGTCACCACGCCCTCCAGCACCATCCCCTGCTGCAGGTCGCCGATCTTCTCCACGCCTTCCCTGAACGCCGCCGTCCGGAACGCCGGCCGCGGGTCGCGCCCCGGCTTCTCCAGCTCCTTGAGGATGTCCGTCACCGTCGGCAGCCCGAACCGCTCGTCGGTGAAGTCCTGCGGCTTCAGCGACCGCAGCGTCTTCGTGTCGCCGATCAGCGCCGCGACCTCGGCGCCGCCCGCCTTCACCATCCGCCGCACCACCGGGTACGCCTCGGGGTGCACGCCGGAGGCGTCCAGCGGGTCGTCGCCGCCGCGGATGCGCAGGAAGCCCGCGCACTGCTCGAAGGCCTTCGGCCCCAGCCGCGGCACGTCCTTGAGCGCCGCACGGCTGCGGAACGGGCCGTGGGAGTCGCGGTGCGCCACGATGTTCTCGGCGAGCCCCGCGCCGATGCCGGAGACGCGTGCGAGCAGCGGCGCGGAGGCGGTGTTGAGGTCGACCCCGACGCCGTTGACGCAGTCCTCCACGACCGCGTCCAGGGAGCGTGACAGCTTCGCCTCCGACAGGTCGTGCTGGTACTGGCCGACGCCGATCGACTTCGGGTCGATCTTCACCAGCTCGGCCAGCGGGTCCTGCAGCCGCCGGGCGATGGACACCGCGCCGCGCAGCGACACGTCCAGCTCCGGCAGCTCCTGCGAGGCGAAGGCGGACGCCGAGTACACCGAGGCGCCGGCCTCCGAGACCATCACCTTCGTCAGCTTCAGCGCGGGCTGGGCGGCGATCAGTTCGGCGGCGAGCCTGTCGGTCTCGCGCGACCCCGTGCCGTTGCCGACCGCGATCAGCTCCACCGCGTGCACCCGGGCCAGCTCGGCGAGGACGGCCAGCGCCTCGTTCCACTTCCGCTGCGGTGCGTGCGGGTAGACGGTCGTGGTCGCGGCGACCTTGCCGGTGGCGTCGACGACGGCCACCTTCACGCCCGTGCGCAGCCCGGGGTCGAGGCCCAGCGTGGCGCGCGTGCCCGCGGGCGCGGCCAGCAGCAGGTCCCGCAGGTTGGCGGCGAAGACGTCCACCGCCTGGTCCTCGGCGGTCGTGCGCAGCCGCAGCCGCAGGTCGATGCCGAGATGGACCAGGATGCGGGTGCGCCAGGCCCAGCGCACCGTCTCGGCGAGCCAGGCGTCGGCGGGCCGGCCCCTGTTCTCCACGCCGAACCGGGCCGCGATGGCGCGCTCGTACGCCGAGGGGCCCTCCGGCGCCGCCTCGCCGGGCGCGTCCGGCTCCAGCGTCAGGTCGAGGATCTCCTCCTTCTCGCCGCGGAAGAGGGCGAGGATGCGGTGGGACGGCAGGTCGGTCAGCGGCTCGGCGAAGTCGAAGTAGTCCGAGAACTTCGCGCCCGCCTCCTCCTTGCCCTCGCGCACCCTGGCGGCCGCCCGGCCGTGCGTCCACATCCGCTCGCGCAGCTCGCCGATCAGGTCGGCGTCCTCGCCGAACCGCTCGGTGAGGATGGCCCGCGCGCCCTCCAGGGCGGCGGCCTGGTCCGGCACGCCCCTGTCCGTGTCCACGAACGCGGTGGCCGCGGCGAGCGGCGCCACCGACGGGTCGGCGAGCAGCCCCTCCGCCAGCGGTTCGAGCCCGGCCTCGCGGGCGATCTGCGCCTTCGTACGCCGCTTCGGCTTGTACGGCAGGTACACGTCCTCCAGGCGGGCCTTGGACTCGGCGGCGCGGATCCGCGCCTCCAGCTCCTCGGTCAGCTTGCCCTGCCCGCGCACGGACTCCAGGACGGCCGCCCGCCGTTCCTCCAGCTCCCGCAGATACCGCAGCCGCTCCTCGGCGGTCCGCAGCTGGGCGTCGTCGAGCATCTCCGTCGCCTCTTTGCGGTAGCGGGCGATGAACGGCACGGTGGCCCCGCCGTCGAGCAGCTGCACCGCCGCCGTGATCTGCCGCTCGCGTACGCCGAACTCCTCGGCGATCCTGGCCTCAATCGATACCGACGCCGTCACGTCCGCCCCGCTTTCTGTCATCTGTGGCGGAGTGCATTGTGGCAGGTCCGGCTGACAGCCGGGCGCCCGGACGGGACGGCGCCGGTCGCCCGGCGGGTCGGAACGGCCCGCGGCGGCGGTCAGACGGTGCGGCGGCGGGACCTCCGGGCGCCCCGGGAGGCGCCGCTGAAGAGCCGGGCGAGCAGTCGGAAGGGGAGCGTCACGATCGCGGCGAGGGTGCCGCCGATCATGCGCAGGACGTCGGCGATGGCTCGCATGGCCGTCCTCCTCGCTGGTCGGGTGGAGAACCGCGGGTAGCCGCCGGGGCGTTGCCCAAACGTCCGCCCCGCAGCCACACCGCGCCGCGCCGCGTGCCTCACCCCTTGCCGAAGATGTCCTTCGGCAGCGCGCCCGCCGCCAGCGCGGTGGTGGTGTAGCCGGTGGCCAGCTCGGTCAGCCGGGCCACGCCCTCGGCGCCCAGGTGCTCGTACGGGGCGAGGTCCACCCGGTCCGTCTCGTCCTCCAGCTCCTTGCGCAGCGCCGTGCCCGCCTCCGTCAGTTCGCCGTCCGCGGCCAGCAGCCCGCGGGCCCGCAGCCGGTCCTGCGCCGCCGCCCACTCCCCGGCGTCCCAGCCGCGGGAGGACCGCGCGAACTCCGGGGTGAAGCCGAAACCGGAGGCGGTGTGGGAGACCTGGGCCTCCAGGCCGTCGAGCGCGGCGTGGGCCAGTACCGCGTTGTGGCTGTCGCCGCGGTGCTCGCGCAGCTGGGTGGCGGCGTGCCAGAGCGCCAGGTGCGGGGCGTCCGGCACCGGCTGCCCGGCCTCGGCGGCGTAGCGGGCCCGCCCGGCGCGCTCCCCGCCCGGGGCCGCCCGCTGCGCCAGCTCCGCGGCCTCGGCCAGCTCCGGCGAGGCGAGGGTCTCCTCGCCGAGCAGGCGCCGGCCCACGGCGGCGGCGACGCGCAGCCGGCCCGACAGCGCGGTGGCCGGGTCCGCGGCCGAGCAGGCGGCGGGCAGGTGCGCGGCGGCCAGCCGGTGGCTGTAGTTGTAGAACGTGGCCGTGACCACGCCGGGCCCGACGGGGCCCATGGCGGCGGACCGCGCGGTGAAGTAGGCGGCGTGCCAGCCGTCGATGCCGATGCCGGCGAACTCCTTGCCGAACTCGGGAGAGAAGTAGATCGCCGAGTGCAGCGGGTTGAGGACCTGGTGGCAGCGGCGGCCGGCGCGCGGCGGGAGTGACGTCATGGGGCCAGGCTACTGAGCGGACGCTTAGCAAGAGAAGGGGCCGGCGGTGTGCGCCGGAGCCGGGCGGTGGCCGGTCGGTCCGCCGGGTCGCACGCGCAGGCGCCCTCGACGCCGTACGGCCCCGGCCGCGCCACGGGCCGCGGCGGCGGCCGTCAGACGGTCCAGGTGAAGCGCGGCTCGCGGCGCTCCAGGAAGGCGGCGACGCCCTCCGCGGCGTCACCGGCCGCGCGCGCCTGCCGGGCCCAGTGCGCGATACGCGCCGCGTCCGCCCCGGCGCCGGACGGCGGGCCCCCGTCCCCGTCCCGCTCCCCGGGCACGCCGGCGGTGTCCGCGAACTCCTTCGCCGCCGCCTGCGTCAGCTGCGAGCGCGCCGCGAGCACCCCGGTGAACTCCGCCACCCGCGCGTCCAGCCCCGCCGCGGGCAGCACCTCGTCGACCAGCCCGGTGCGCAGCGCCCGCGCGGCGTCGATCAACTCGGCCGAGAACAGCAGGTACTTCGCCGTCGCCGGGCCCAGCAGCCGCACCAGCCGGCGGGTCGCGCCGGCCGGGTAGACGATGCCCAGCTTCGCGGGGGTGACCCCGAACAGCGCGTCCTCGGCGGCGAACCGGAGGTCGCAGGCCGCCGCCAGCTGGCAGCCGCCGCCCACGCAGTGGCCCCGTACCGCCGCCAGCGTCGGCTTGGGGAAGGCGGCGAGCGCCTCCTCCGCGGCTTCGGCCAGCCCCTGCGTGCCCTCGCTGCCGGCCCGCAGCGAGGTGATGTCGGCTCCCGCGCAGAACGTGCCGCCCGCCCCGGTGAGCACCACCGCGCGCACCGCCCGGTCGGCCGCCAGCTCCGCCAGCAGCCCGGGCAGCGCACGCCACATCCGCGGCGTCATCGCGTTGCGCTTGGCGGGATTGCTGATGACCACGGTCGCCACGCCGCCGTCGGTGCCGCACCGCAGCTCGCCTTCGCTCATGCCCCGGAGCTTCTCACGCCGGGCGGGCGCCCGCCGGACCGGGGCGGGGCGCCCCCCGCCGGTCCGGCGCGCCGCCCTGGCGGCGGCTACAGCGGTTCGATGTCGCGCAACTCCCCGTCCAGCGCCAGCCAGCGCGTGATCCCGATGTCGCGCAGGAACGGCACGTCGTGGCTGGCGACCACGAGCGCCCCCTCGTACGACTCCAGCGCCCTGACCAGTTGCCGCACGCTGGCGATGTCGAGGTTGTTCGTCGGCTCGTCCAGCATCAGCAGCTGCGGCGCCGGCTCCGCCAGCATCAGCGCCGCCAGGGTGGCGCGGAACCGCTCGCCGCCCGAGAGCGTGCCCACGATCTGGTCCGCCCGACCCTGCCGGAACAGGAACCGCGCCAGCCGGGAGCGGATCCGCTGGTTGGACGCGGCGGGGGCCAGCAGGGCGACGTTCTCGACGATGCTCAGCGCGTCGTCCAGCACGTCGAGCCGCTGCGGCAGGCAGCGCAGCGGCACGTGCACCGCCGCCTCCCCGGCGACCGGCGCGAGCTCCCCCGCGATCGTCCGCAGCAGCGTCGACTTGCCCGCGCCGTTGCGCCCGGTCAGCGCGATCCGCTCCGGGCCGCGCACCTGCAGCGCCGGCACCCGGGCGCCGTAGCGCAGCTCCAGGTCGCGCAGCAGGAGCACGTCCCGGCCGGCGGGCACGGCGGTGTACGACAGGTCGACGCGGATCTCGTCGTCGTCCCGCACCGCCGCCTCCGCCTCGTCGAGCCGCTCCCTGGCGCCCCTGAGCCGCTCCTCGTGCATGATGCGGTGCTTGCCGGCGGAGACCTGGGCCTCCCGCTTGCGCGCGTTCATGACGATCTTCGGCTCGCGCTTGTTCGCGAACTGCTTGTCGGCGTACCGCTTGCGCTTGCTCAGCTTCTCGTGCGCCTCGGCCAGTTCGCGCTGCTGCCGCTTGAGGTCCGCCTCCGCCGAGCGCACCGTCCGCTCGGCGGCCTCCTGCTCGGCGGCCAGCGCCTCCTCGTACGCCGTGAAGTTGCCGCCGTACCAGGTGACCTCGCCGTCCCGCAGGTCGGCGACCTGGTCGACGCGGTCGAGCAGTTCGCGGTCGTGGCTGACGAGCACCATCACGCCCGGCCAGGACTCGACGGCCGCGTACAGCCGGCGGCGGGCCCTGAGGTCCAGGTTGTTCGTCGGCTCATCCAGCAGCAGCACGTCCGGCCGTTCCATCAGCAGCGCGGCCAGCCGCAGCAGCACCGACTCGCCGCCGGAGACCTCGCCGATGGTGCGGTCGAGGCCGATGTGTGCGAGGCCGAGCTGGTCGAGGGTGGCGCGGGCGCGCTCCTCGACGTCCCAGTCGTCGCCGACGGCGGTGAAGTGCTCCTCGGCGACGTCGCCCGCCTCGATGGCGTGCAGCGCGCGCCGCACGCCCGCGATGCCCAGCACGGCATCGACCCGCGCGGCGGTGTCGAGGACCAGGTTCTGCGGCAGGTAGCCGACGGTGCCGCCGGCTCTGACCGCCCCGGCGGAGGGGGCCAGCTCCCCGGCCATCAGCCGCAGCAGCGTGGACTTGCCGGTGCCGTTGCGGCCGATCAGCCCGGTGCGGCCGGGGCCGACCACGAGGTCGAAGCCGTCGAAGACGGCCGTGCCGTCGGGCCAGGCGAAGGCCAGGCCGGCGCAGACGACGGAGGTGGCGGCGTGCGGGGTGGAGGGGAATGACATGGCTTCTCCCGGTGAGGTCGTGAGGGCGCGACGGGGCGGCGTCGGCACCGGACGGCGACCTGGGAGAGCCGGGTGGTACGGGAGTGGGGCTGGGCGCCCTGCAGGAGAGGAAGGTGGCTCTGGCCGTGAGGTCGCACGTGCCGCACGCGGGACGAGCCGCGGGCACGGTGCCATGGAGACCTCAGACGAGCAACACCTTCTCCAATCGTCGACTGCAGGGCCACTGTAAAGGTACGACGGTACGGACGGCATCGGCAACCGGTTTTTTCGGTCTCAACACTGGTCGGCGATTGCGCAGCCGGTCGGAAGACGACGAAAGCCAGTCAAGTTGTGCTCGAAGGGGGGTTGAGCCGGTGGTGAATGCCAACACTCGGAGTGTGAGTGGTGGTGAAAGCAGGTGCCGGCGGTGAACGACGGCGGAAACCTGAGGCCCGAGCCCGGCCAGGTGGTCCCGGCGGCCTACGAGGGGACCTGGAGGTTCGACGCCCCGGCGCTCGACTCCTCGGTGCCCCAGTCCCGGCACGCCGTACGCGACCTCCTCGTCGGGCAGCGCGTGCCCATCGGGGACGACCTGCTGCAGGGCGTGCTGCTGATCGTCTCCGAGCTGGTCACCAACGCGGTCCGGCATGCCGGCGTGCTCTCCCCGAAGATCGGCGTCGAGCTGTCGGTGAGCGCCGGCTGGGTCCGCGTCGCCGTCGAGGACCAGCACCCGTACCGCCCGAAGGCCCTGCAGGCCGACGACGACGAGACGGGCGGCCGGGGACTGCTGCTGGTCAAGACGATCACGAACGAGGCGGGCGGCACCTGCGACGTGCAGCACACCGTAGACGGCGGGAAGGTGATCTGGGCGTCCCTCCCGCTCGCCGGGGTCACCAGCCGGACGCCGGCCCCGTCAGCTCCCGGATGGCCGGCCTGGCGGCGTCCAGCACCGTCATGAACCACGCCGAGAACGGGTCCTCGGCGTGCCGCTTCATCAGCTCGTCCGCCGTGACGAACGCGACCGCCCCCACCTCGTCGGCGTCCGGCCGCGGCTCGGCCCGCAGCAGCCCGGCGAAGAGGTGGTTGTACTCGTGCTCCACCAGCCCCGAGGCCGGGTCCGGGTGGTGGTACGTCACGGTCCCGGCCTCGGCGATCAGCGCGGGGGAGACGCCCAGCTCCTCGAAGGTGCGGCGGGCCGCGGCGGCGAGCGGCGACTCGCCGGGGTAGGGGTGGCCGCAGCAGGAGTTGGACCAGACGCCGGGGGAGTGGTACTTGTCGAGCGCCCGCTGCTGCAGCAGCATCCGGCCGGCGGTGTCGAAGAGGAAGACGGAGAACGCCCGGTGCAGCCGGCCGGGCGCCTGGTGCGCGGACAGCTTCTCCGCGGTGCCGATCGTGGTGCCGTTCTCGTCGACGAGCTCCAGCATGATCTCTTCGGTGGTAGCGGCCGGCATGACCATCCTTTGCGTCCGATCTACGGCGTCCGGTGCGGGGGGCGCCCCGGTCTCCGCGGCGGGCGGACACGGCGGGAAGCCCCTCTCAGTCTGCCTCACCGGCGACGGCTCAATGACAGAGATTTGCCTCATGCTCGGCGTGTCCGACCGGCTCGATCTGGAATGTGCAATGGTCGACGTCGAAGTGATCGCCGAGGCACCCCTGCAGATCGTGCAGCAACTTCTCCTGACCCACGGTCTCCAGCACGTCGCCCCTGACCACGACGTGCGCCGATATCACCGGCATCCCCGAGGTGATCGTCCACACGTGCAGGTCGTGCAGCTCCACCACGCCCGGCAGCGCGAGGATGTGCGACCGCACCTCGGCGACGTCCACGTCCTTCGGCGCCGCCTCCAGCAGCACGTCGAGCGCCTCGCGCAGCAGCCGGAACGTCCGCGGGATGATCATCGCGCCGATGGCGAGCGAGGCGACCGGGTCCGCGTAGTGCCACCCGGTGGTGACGATCACCAGCGCCGAGACGATGACCGCGACCGAACCCAGCGCGTCGGCCAGCACCTCCAGGAAGGCGCCGCGCACGTTCAGGCTCTCCTGCCGGCCGCCCATCAGCAGCGCCAGCGAGACGAGGTTGACCACCAGGCCCGCGACGCCGAACGCGAAGGTCAGCCCGCCCTCGATCGCCGGCGGGTCCATGAAGCGGCGCACCGCCTGGTAGAGGATGTAGCCGCCGACGCCGAAGAGCAGCAGGCAGTTGGCCAGCGCCGCCAGGATCTCGGCGCGCGCGAAGCCGAACGTGCGGCGCTCGCTCGTCGGCCGGTTCGCGAAGTGGATCGCCAGTAGCGCCATGGACAGCCCGACCACGTCGCTCGCCATGTGCCCGGCGTCCGCGACGAGGGCCAGCGAGCCGGTGAGCACCCCGCCGACCACCTGCAGACCCAGCACCGACAGGGTGAGGCCCAGGGCCACGCGCAGCCGGCCGCGGTGCGCCGCGGAGGCCGTGCCGTGGGAGTGGTCGTGCCCTGCACCCATGCCGCATGCCCTCCGGTTCCCGTCGACGGTCCCGGACGGGACGCACGCGCCTGCCCGGTGACCTCAGTGAACTACGGGCAGGGGGTATTCGCCAAACCCTGACATGAAGTCGGTTTTCATCGTCTGACCTGCGGAAACGCTCCTGCGGCCGTCTCGGCTGGTCAGCCGCGCCGCTCACCGTGGGTGTGCAGCCAGCCCGCCCAGGCGGACTCGACCATGGCGCGCACGTCCAGCCGGGGGAGCCAGCCCAGTTCCTTGGCCGCCAGGTCGTACGACGCGACCACGCGGGCCGGGTCGCCGGGCCGGCGCGGGCGGACCACCGGGGCGTGCTCGCGCCGCCCCGTGACGTCGGCGACGACCTCGGCCAGCTCGCGCACGGACACGCCGGTGCCGCTGCCGAGGTTCACCGTCAGGTCGCCGGTCCCGGCCGGGGTGGCGACGCGGCGGGCCGCCGCCAGGTGGGCGTCGGCGAGGTCGACGACGTGGACGTAGTCGCGGATGCAGGTGCCGTCGGGGGTGGGGTAGTCGTCGCCGAAGATCCGCACGGGCTCGTGTGCGGACAGCCGCTCGAAGAACATCGGGACCACGTTGTACACGCCGGTGTCCGCCAGCTCCGGGGCGGCGGCGCCGGCGACGTTGAAGTAGCGCAGGCAGGCCGTGGCCAGGCCGTGCGCCCGGCCGGTGGCCCGCAGCAGCCACTCGCCGGCCAGCTTGGTCTCGCCGTACGGGTTGATCGGCCGGCAGGGGGTGTCCTCGGTGACGAGGTCGGCGTCCGGCGTGCCGTAGACGGCGGCGGAGGAGGAGAGGACGAAGCGGCGGACGCCCGCGGACACGACGGCCTCCAGCAGCACGCCGAGGCCGTGCACGTTCTCCCGGTAGTACGTGAGCGGCTGCGCCACCGACTCGCCGACCTGCTTCTTCGCCGCGAGATGCAGCACGCCGGTGACGTCGTACTCGGCGAAGGTGCGGTCGAGCAGCAGCCGGTCCAGGAAGGTGCCGCGCACCAGCGGCACGCCGGCGGGGAGCCGGGCCGCGTTCCCGGTGGAGACGTCGTCCAGTACGACGATCCGCTCCCCGGCACCCGTCATGGCCCGCACGACATGCGCGCCGATGTAACCGGCCCCGCCGGTGATCAACCACGTCATGGCGGCACACACTACCGCCCCGGTGCAAAGGAGGGGCGGGGGCTGCGAAATGATGATCGCCACCCGGTCGAGGCGAACGGGCGGTGAACCTCCGGTTCCAGCAATCCGCTAACCTCTGCCGACAGCCGCCCGGCCGGACGGGGGAGGGGCGGTCCCGCCTGTCGTCCCGCTGCCAAGGAGTGAGTTCGTCTGCGGACCGCAATCCTGATCGGCCCGCCCGTCCCCGGATCTCCCCTGGAGAGCGACCTCAGGTCGCTGGGCTACGACGACGTGCGTACCGCCGCGGACGTGGCCGACGCCGCCACCGTCCTCGCGCTGCTGCCCGGGGACGGCCGGGTCGCCCTCGTCGACAGCCGCTTCGTCGGCCACCGGCACAGCCTGCGTCTCACGCTCGCCGACCCCCGCTGGCCCGCCGCCGCCGCGCCCGGCGTGGTCGCGGTGCGGACGCCCGCGGCGCGCACCGCGCTCTCCCGCGCGGTGATGCGCAGCCGCACCGTCGACGGCGTCGCCGAGCAGAGCGCCGCCCAGCTCGCCGGCGACGACGGCGCGCTGGTCCGGCCGGAGCGGGGCGGGCTGGTGGCCGCCGTACCCGAGGACGCGCTGGCCCGGGCGAAGGCGGCGGACGCGGTCGCCGCCGTGGACGAGGAGAAGGCCCGGCTGCGGGCCGCGGTCAAGAGCCGCGACGGCTTCTTCACCACCTTCCTCATCAGCCCCTACTCGCGCTACCTCGCCCGCTGGTGCGCCCGCCGGGGCCTCACCCCGAACCAGGTCACCACCGCCTCCCTGGCCACCGCCGTGCTCGCCGCCGGCTGCGCGGCCACCGGCACGCGCGGCGGGTTCGCCGCCGCCGGCGTGCTGCTGCTGCTGTCCTTCGTGCTCGACTGCACCGACGGCCAGCTCGCCCGCTACTCGCTGCAGTACTCCACGCTGGGCGCCTGGCTCGACGCCACCTTCGACCGCGCCAAGGAGTACGCCTTCTACGCGGGCCTCGCCCTCGGTGCCGCCAACGCCGACGGCGACGACGTGTGGGCCCTCGCGCTGGGCGCCATGGTGCTGCAGACCTGCCGGCACGTCGTGGACTTCGCCTTCAACGAGTCCATCGCCGGCACCGCGGCCGCGGCAGGGGGTACCGCCCCTCCCCGCGGGGCTGCGGGGGAGAACAACAGCCCCGCCTTCGCCCTGTCCGAGCGCCTCGACCGGCTCGGCTGGACGGTGTGGCTGCGCCGCATGATCGTGCTGCCGATCGGCGAGCGCTGGGCGCTGATCGCGGTGCTCACCGCGGTCACCAGCCCCCGCGTCGTGTTCGTCGTCCTCCTCGTCGGCATGGGGCTCGCGGGCTCCTACACCACCGCGGGCCGCGTGCTGCGCTCGCTCCGCCGCCGCGTGCCCCGCAGCGAGCAGGCCCTCAAGGCGCTGGACGAGCTGACCGACACCGGCCCGCTCGCCGAGGCCGCCGCCCGCTCCCTGCGCGCCCCCGCGCGCTCCCTTCCCGTGTACGCCGCCCCCGCCGTCGCCGCCGGCGGCGGCGCGCTGCTCGTGACGCTGGCGCTCCTCACCCCGTACGGCACCTGGTGGCCGCTGATCGGCGCCGTCGGCTACGTCCTGACCTCGGGTTTCGCGGTGTCCCGGCCGCTCGCGGGCCCGCTGGACTGGCTCGTGCCGCCGGTCTTCCGGGCAGCCGAGTACACCGCGGTCCTCGTGCTCGCCGCCCGCTCCGAGGTGAACGGAGCCCTTCCTGCGGCTTTCGGTCTGGTGGCCGCGGTCGCCTACCATCACTACGACACCGTGTACCGCATCCGCGGCGGCACGGGTGCGCCCCCGCGCCCGGTGGTGCGCGTGATCGGCGGGCACGAGGGACGGACGCTGGCGGTCACGGTGGCGGCGGCCCTGCTGACCGGCACCGGCTTCACGATCGCGCTCGTCGCCCTCGCCGTGGCCGTGGCGCTGGTGGTGCTCACCGAGAGCATCCGCTTCTGGGTCTCCTCCGGAGCCCCCGCTGTACACGACGAAACAGGAGAACCTGCATGATCGGCCTCGTGCTGGCGGCCGGCGCCGGAAGGCGTCTGCGCCCCTACACCGACACACTGCCGAAGGCCCTGGTGCCCGTCGACGGCGAGACCACCGTCCTCGACCTCACCCTCGGCAACTTCGCCGAGATCGGGCTCACCGAGGCGGCGATCATCGTCGGCTACCGCAAGGAGGCCGTGTACGAGCGCAAGGAGGCCCTGGAGCGCACGTACGGGCTGAAGCTCACCCTGATCGACAACGACAAGGCCGAGGAGTGGAACAACGCCTACTCCCTGTGGTGCGGCCGGGACTCCGTCAGGCACGACGTGATCCTCGCCAACGGCGACACCGTCCACCCCGTCTCCGTCGAGAAGACCCTGCTCGCCGCCCGCGGCGGCGACAAGAAGATCATCCTCGCGCTCGACACGGTCAAGCAGCTCGCCGACGAGGAGATGAAGGTCGTCGCCGACCCCGGCAAGGGCGTCCGGAAGATCACCAAGCTCATGGACCCGGCCGCGGCCACCGGCGAGTACATCGGCGTCACCCTGATCGAGGGCTCGGCCGCGGACGAGCTGGCCGACGCGCTGCGGACCACCTTCGAGCGCGACCCCGACCGCTACTACGAGGACGGCTACCAGGAGCTGGTCGACCGCGGCTTCCGGATCGACGTCGCGCCCATCGGGGACGTCGCCTGGGTCGAGATCGACAACCACGACGACCTCGCCAGGGGCAGGGAGATCGCGTGCCGGTACTGACCCGCCTGATCCCGTCGCCGCTGACGGTCGACATCCGGGCCGGAGCGCTGGACGGCCTCGCGGACCTGCTCTCCGACCAGCGGGTCGCGCCCTCCGGCCGGCTCGCCTTCGCCATCAGCCCGCGCTCCGGGCAGGCCCTGCGCGACCGCTTCGCGCCGGCGCTGCCCGGCGCCGACTGGTTCGCCGACGCCGACGGCACCATCGACGGCGCCGTGCGGCTCGCCGACTCCATCAAGAGCACCGGCCGCTACGACGCCGTCGTCGGCCTCGGCGGCGGCAAGGTCATCGACTCCGCGAAGTACGCCGCCGCGCGCGTCGGGCTGCCGATGGTCGCCGTGGCCACCAACCTCGCCAACGACGGCCTCTGCTCGCCGGTCTCCACGCTCGACAACGACGCCGGCCGCGGCTCGTACGGCGTGCCCAACCCCATCGCGATCGTCATCGACCTCGACGTCATCCGCGCGGCCCCGGCCCGCTACGTCCGGGCCGGCATCGGCGACGTGACGTGCAAGGTGTCCGCCGTCGCCGACTGGGAGCTGTCCCACCGGGAGACCGGCGAGCGCATCGACGGGCTGGCCGCCGCGATGGCCCGCAGCGCCGGCGACTCGGTGCTGCGCCACCCCGGAGGAATCGGCGACGACGACTTCCTCGTCATCCTCGCCGAGGCGCTGGTGCTCTGCGGCATCGCGATGTCGGTGGCCGGCGACAGCCGCCCGGCCTCCGGCGCGTGCCACGAGATCAGCCACGCCTTCGACCTGCTCCACCCGCGGCGCTGTGCGCTCCACGGCGAACAGTGCGGCATCGGCGGGACCTTCGCCACGTTCCTGCGGGGCGACCGGGAGACCGCGCTGCTGATGGCGCAGGTGCTGCGCCGGCACGAACTGCCCGTGCTGGCCGACGACATCGGCTTCACGGACGACGAGTTCGTGCGGGCCGTCGAGTTCGCGCCGCAGACCCGGCCCGGCCGGTACACGATCCTCGAACACCTCGACCTGTCCACCGACCAGATCAGAGACGCCTACGCCGACTATGTCAAAGCCATCGGTAGCTGAGCTACGGCCCGTGGTCCACCCCGCGGGGGTGAAGGACCGGCGCAGCGGGGAGCACTGGGCCGGCCGCCTGTACATGCGCGAGGTCTCGCTGCGCGTGGACCGGCACCTGGTGACCACCCGGGTGACGCCCAACCAGCTCACATACGTCATGACCCTCGCCGGCGTCCTCGCCGCCCCGGCGCTGCTCGTCCCCGGGATCCCGGGGGCCCTGCTGGGCGTGCTCATGGTCCAGCTGTACCTGCTCCTCGACTGCGTCGACGGGGAGGTCGCCCGCTGGAAGCAGCAGTTCTCCATCGGCGGCGTGTACCTCGACCGGGTCGGCGCGTACCTCTGCGACGCCGCCGTGCTCGTCGGCTTCGGCCTGCGCGCCGCCGACCCGTGGGGCGAGGGGTCCGCCGACTGGCTCTGGGCCTTCCTCGGCACCCTCGCCGCGCTCGGCGCCGTGCTGATCAAGGCGGAGACCGACCTCGTCGGCGTCGCCCGCCACCAGCAGGGGCTGCCGCCGGTCAAGGAGTCCGCCGCGGAGCCGCGTTCGTCGGGCGTCGCCGTGGCGCGCAGGGCGGCGTCGGCGCTGAAGTTCCACCGGCTGATCCTGGGGATCGAGGCGTCACTCCTCATCCTCCTGCTGGCGGTCCTCGACGCACTCAAGGGCGACCTGTACTTCTCCCGGCTCGGTGTCGCCGTACTCGCCGCGATAGCGATGCTCCAGACCCTCCTCCACCTGGTCAGCATTCTGGCCTCCAGCAGGTTGCGGTGAGCCGAATGACATATGAACACCAGCCCCGGCAGCGGGCGGACACCCAGCCCGAGGACGTCCGGCTCGGCGCCGTCGTGATCACGATGGGGCAGCGGCCCGGGGAGCTGCGCACGCTGCTGGAGTCGATCGCCAAGCAGGACGGCCCCCCGGTCGAGGTGGTCGTCGTCGCCCAGGGCGTCACCGTGCCGAACATCCCGCAGGGCGTACGGGTCGTGGAGCTGCCCGAGAACCTGGGCATCCCCGGCGGGCGCAACGTCGGCATCGACGCCTTCGGCGACGGCGGCCGCGACGTCGACGTCCTGCTCTTCCTCGACGACGACGGTCTTCTGCCACACCAGGACACCGCCCGGCTGGTGCGCGAGGCGTTCGCCGCCGACCCGCGCCTCGGCATCGTCAGCTTCCGCATCGCCGACCCCGAGACGGGCGTCACGCAGCGTCGGCACGTGCCCCGGCTGCGCGCCTCCGACCCGATGCGCTCCTCGCGCGTCACCACGTTCCTCGGCGGCGCCAACGCCGTGCGCACCGCGGTGTTCCAGCAGGTCGGAGGGCTGCCGGACGACTTCTTCTACGCTCACGAGGAGACCGACCTCGCCTGGCGGGCGCTCGACGCCGGCTGGCACATCGACTACCGCGCGGACATGGTGCTGCACCACCCGACGATGCCGCCCAGCCGGCATGCCACGTACCACCACAACGTGGCCCGCAACCGCGTCTGGCTGGCGCGCCGGAACCTTCCCGCCGCGCTCGTCCCGGTGTATCTCGGTGTCTGGTTCCTGCTCACCGTCGTACGCAGCCCCTCGCCGGCTGTGCTGAAATCGTGGCTCGTAGGCTTCCGGGAGGGCTGGCGTGCGCCGTGCGGGCCGCGCCGGCCCATGAAGTGGCATACGGTGTGGCGGCTGACCCGGCTGGGACGACCGCCCGTGATCTGACAAGCTCGTACCGTTGAGTGTCTGAGGACGAAAGTTACCGACTGTGAGCGATACGGCAGTGGGCGCTCCGCCCAAGCGCCATCCCGACGACGGGCTGTCCCCGGCCGAGCTGGCCGCCAAGTACGGCCTCTCGGTGAGCGGTGCGCGCCCCGGACTGCCCGAGTACGTGCGGCAGCTGTGGGCGCGCCGCCATTTCATACTGACCTTCTCGCGCGCCAAGCTCACCGCGCAGTACAGCCGGGCGAAGCTGGGCCAGCTGTGGCAGGTGCTGACGCCGCTGCTGAACGCCGCGGTCTTCTTCTTCATCTTCGGCATCCTGCTCGGCGGCCGCGGCGGGATGGAGATGGGCGAGTACATCCCGTTCCTGGTGACGGGCGTGTTCGTCTGGACGTTCACGCAGCAGTCCGTGATGTCGGGGGTCCGCTCGATCTCGGGGAACCTGGGGCTGGTGCGGGCGCTGCACTTCCCGCGCGCGTCGCTGCCGATCTCCTTCTCGCTGCAGCAGCTGCAGCAGCTGCTCTACTCGATGATCGTGATGGCCGCGTTCCTGCTGGGGTTCGGCTTCTACCCGCGCTGGACATGGTTCCTGGTGCCGGTGATCCTCACCCTGCAGTACGTCTTCAACGCCGGCCTGGCGATGGTCTTCGCCAGGCTCGGCAGCGACTCGCCGGACCTGGCGCAGGTGATGCCGTTCATACTGCGCACCTGGATGTACGCCTCCGGGGTGATGTTCCCGCTGCACCACATGCTGGTGGACCGGGCGGACGCCCCGCAGTGGGCCGCGGACCTCATCGCGATGAACCCGGCCGCGGTGTACATGGACCTCATGAGGTACGTCCTCATGGGCGACTACACCACGAACAACATGCCGCCCAACGTCTGGCTGCTCGCGCTGGGCTGGGCCGCGGTGATCGGGGTGTTCGGTTTCGTGTTCTTCTGGAAGGCTGAGGAGCGTTATGGCCGTGGCTGAACATCCGACGAGCCGTACCGAGGCCGACGCCCCCGACGGCGGGGACGAGGCGCGGGTGCCCACGGTCATCGCGGACGACCTGCACATCGTCTACCGGGTGCAGGGCGGCGGGTCCCGGGGCAAGGGCAGCGGCTCCGCCGCGCTGAACCGGATCGTGCGCCGGGAGCGGAAGAACCGGGTGCGCGAGGTGCACGCCGTGCGCGGGGTGAGCTTCACGGCGTACCGCGGCCAGGCCATCGGCCTGATCGGCTCCAACGGCTCCGGCAAGTCGACGCTGCTGAAGGCCATCGCCGGCGTGCTGCCCGCGCACAGCGGCAAGGTCTACACCAACGGCCAGCCCTCGCTGCTCGGCGTCAACGCGGCGCTGATGAACGACCTGACCGGCGAGCGGAACGTGATGCTCGGCGGGCTGGCGATGGGCATGACCCGCGAGCAGATCCGCGAGCGGTACCAGAGCATCGTCGACTTCTCCGGCATCAACGAGAAGGGCGACTTCATCACCCTGCCCATGCGGACGTACTCCTCCGGCATGGCCGCCCGGCTGCGGTTCTCCATCGCCGCGGCCAAGGACCACGAGGTGCTGATGATCGACGAGGCGCTGGCCACCGGCGACCTGAGGTTCCGCAAGCGCTCCGAGGCCCGGCTGCGCGAGCTGCGCAAGGAGGCCGGCACGGTGTTCCTGGTCAGCCACACCAACAAGTCCATCCGCGACACCTGCGACCGGGTGCTGTGGCTGGAGAAGGGCGAGTTGGTGATGGACGGCCCGACGGACGAGGTGCTGAAGGCGTATCAGGAGTTCGCCAAGCGGTAGCCGCGCGTACGGACGACGAGGGCCCCGCCGCGCACGGCGGGGCCCTCGTCGTGCGTCGACGCGGTCACACCCCCGCGGGGGTGCGCTCCGGCTCCCGCCCGGACCCGCCGCGGGGGCCGGGCCCGGACTCGCTCAGGCCCACCCGCCGGTGGATCCGGCGCAGCCGGCGCGGCGCGTACCACGCGCGCTCGCCCAGCAGCCGCATCGCGGCCGGGACCAGCACGCCGCGCACCGCGACCGCGTCGATGAGGATGGCGAGCCCGCTGCCCAGGCCGAACATCTGCAGGAAGCTGACCTCGCCGGTGCCGAAGGCGAAGAAGCTGACGGCCAGCAGCCCGGCGGCCATCGTCACGATCCGGCCGGTGCGGGCCAGCCCGTTCGTCACCGCGGTGGCGGTGTCCGCGCCCGCGTCGTGCAGCTCCTTGATCCTGCTGGTGAGGAAGACCTCGTAGTCCATCGACAGGCCGAAGGCGATGCAGAACATGAGTACGGTCATCGCCGTGTCCATCGGCTGCGGCGTGAAGCCCAGCAGCCCGCTGAGGTGGCCGTCCTGGAAGATCCACACCATCACGCCCATGGCCGCGGCCAGGCTGACGGCGTTGAGGACGACCGCGCGAAGCGGCTGGACGACGCTGCCGGTGAAGAGGAACAGCAGGACGAACGTGGTGACCAGGACCATCCCGACGGCCAGCGGCAGCCGGCCGCCGATGCTGTCCTTGGCGTCGACCAGCTCCGCGTCGGTGCCGCCGACCAGGGTCTCCACGCCGTCCGGCGCGGGCACCGCGCGCACGTCCGCGACCAGCTCCTGCGCCGCGTCCGACTTGGGCGCCGGCTCGACGGAGACCGTGAGCCGCTGGGCGTCGGGGCGGCCGAGGGCGGCGGCGGCCGGGCCTGCCGGGCCGGCCGTGCCGTCGGTGTACGAGCCGTTGCCGGCGTCGACGCGGGCGACGCCGTCCAGCCGGGACAGCTCGGTGGCGTAACGAGCGAGCCCGGGCCCGCTGACGGCGCCGGTGGCGACGACGTCGATCGCGGTGCTGTCGTCGACGGCGAAGTCCTCCCGCAGCGCGGTGGCCACCTGCCGGCTCTGCGCGCTCTCCGGGAGCACCCGCTCGTCCGGGGTGCCGTAGCTGACGCCCAGCAGCGGGGCGGCGGCCAGCAGCAGCACGCCGAGTACCGGGAGCGCGGTGAGCGCGGGCCGGCGCATCACGGCCCCCGCGACCCGGCCCCACAGCGGCGCGTCGGCGCGGCGCATGGCCCGCCCGCCCGGCACCCGGCCGCGGTTGACGCGGTGGCCGAGGACGGCGAGCAGCGCGGGGATGATCACCAGCGCGCTGACCGCGGCGATCGCCACGACGCCGATGCCGGCGTAGGCGAAGGAGCGCAGGAAGTACTGCGGGAAGACCAGCAGCGCGGCCAGCGCGGCGACGATCGTCGCGGAGGAGAACGCGATCGTACGGCCCGCGGTCGACACCGTCCGCCGAATCGCCTCCGGCACCGGATCGCCCGCGGCCAGCTGCTCGCGGAACCGGCTGACCAGCAGCAGCCCGTAGTCGATGCCCAGACCCAGGCCGAGCGCGATGGTGAGGTTGACCGAGAACACCGAGACGTCGGTGAGGCTGCCCAGCACCCACAGCTCGGCGAAGGTGCCGAAGATGGCGACCAGGCCGATCGCCAGCGGCAGCAGCGCCGCGACGACGCTGCCGAAGGCGAGGACGAGCAGCACGAGGGTGACGGGCACGGCGATCGACTCGGCCAGCGCCAGGTCGGCGGCGACCTGGGCGGACACGTCGTTGCTCACCGCGGCCCCGCCGCCGGCCCGGACGGTGACGCCGTCGCGGGTGCCGGCGTACTCGTCGGTCAGCTCCTGCGCGTTCTCGGCCTCCTTCTCGTCGCCCCCGGCGACGTGCGCGAGGACGAGGGCCCGGCTCCCGTCCGTCGAGGTCAGCCCCTCGCCGCCGCGGTCCCAGTAGGACATGACGTTGCTGACGGCGGGCTCCGCCCGCAGCCCCTCGGTCACCTCCAGCCCGCGCTCGCGGGCCGCCTGGCCGCCGATCCCCCCGGACTCGGCGGAGACGAGCAGGACCAGGTTCGTATCGCCCCCGAACCTGTCGTCGATCACCTCCTGCGCTCTGGCCGACGGTGACCCCGGATCGCTGAAGCCGCCGGCGCTGAGCTTGCCGAAGGCGCCGAAGCCGAGCGCCGCCATGGCGACGACCGCCACGGCGGCGAGCGTGAGTACGAGCCGGGTCCTGCGCAGTACGAGTTCCGCAACGCGTGTCAGCACGGTGCTCCCCTCCCCATGTTTATGGCGTTAACATCGACCCTTGCAGGTGATGTTAATGCTGTCAACATGAGGCATGATGCGACTATGAGCGAGGTCAGGGGCGCGAAGGCCGGCTACCATCACGGGGACCTGCGGAACGCGCTCGTCGAGGCGGCCTCGGAGCTCGCCCGCGGCGGCGGGCCCGAGGCGGTCGTGCTGCGCGAGGCCGCCCGCCGCGTCGGCGTGTCGCCGACGGCCGCGTACCGCCACTTCGCCAACCAGGCCGACCTGCTCCGGGCCGTCAAGGACGAGGGCCAGCGGCGGCTGGCAGACTCCATGGAGGCCGTGCTCGCCGAGACCGCGCCGCCCGCCGGCGGCGATCCGGCCGAGGCCGCCAAGGCCCGGCTGATGGCGCTCGGCCTCGGCTACGTCCGCTTCGCGGTCACCGAGCCGGGCATGTACCGCACGGCCTTCTGCCGGGTCGGGACCGACCGGGAGAAGTGGACCGACGAGGGCGGGGCGGCGCAGGCGGGCCCGGGGGACGCCCGCTCCTTCCTCCTGCTCGTCGAGGCCATCGACGCCATCGACGCCGCCGGGGCGATGCGGCCGGGCGCGCGGACGGGCGCGGAGTTCGCCGCCTGGTCCTCGGCGCACGGGCTCGCCATGCTGATCCTCGACGGGCCGCTGCACGACGTGCCGCCCCCGCAGCGCGACGTGATCGTGGACCGCGCGCTCACCACGATCCTGGACGGTCTCACCCGGTGACGGCAAAACCCTTGCGCAGGGCGGCGTTTCGCGCTCCGGCGGACGCGCGGGGATTGAGGCGGGCACCGCATGCCGCGACTTTGTCCTGTACGGCGTACGCTGGACCGGTGCTGTTTGGCGGCATGTGGGCGATAAAGGAGCTTGGGGGTCGCCCCGGGCCTGCCCGGGTCACGACGCCGGCGGCGGCGTGTCCGGAATGGGCACATCTGGGTCCGCGGTGTAGAACGGGAGGCGTGACGGCTATGGCGAAGACGAAACCCCAGCTCGAAGGTGCGCCCGCCGTCTGCGCCCCGTGGGCGGCAGCCCAGGGCAGCCGACGGTGACCGCGGCGGACGACGCTCCGTCGCGCGCCGTACTCGGCCAGGCCGCCGACGAGAACTTCCCCGTGGCGCCGTTCTTCCTGCCCCGCGCCTGGCGCGCCGACCTCATGGCGCTCTACGGCTACGCCCGGCTCGTCGACGACATCGGCGACGGCGACCTCGCCCCCGGCGGCGCCGACGCCGCCGCACTCGGCCTGGGCCCGGACGAGGCCGACGACCCGCTCGCGCTCCTCGACGCGCTGGAGGCCGACCTGGACCGTGTCTTCGGCAGCGGCACCGGCGCCGCCCCCGGCCACCCCCTGCTGCGCCGGCTGCGGCCCACCGTCCGCCGCCACCGGCTCTCCCCGCAGCCGTTCCTCGGCCTGCTCCAGGCCAACCGGCAGGACCAGAAGGTGCGGCGCTACGAGACCTACGCGGAGCTGGCGGGATACTGCGAGCTGTCCGCCAACCCGGTCGGCCGGCTGGTCCTCGCCGTGACCGGCACCGAGAGCCCCGAGCGCATCCGGCGCTCGGACGCGATCTGCACCGCCCTGCAGATCGTCGAGCACATCCAGGACGTGGCCGAGGACCTGGGCCGGGACCGGATCTACCTCCCGGCCGAGGACATGCGCCGCTTCGGCGTCACCGAGGCCGACCTCGCCCGCCCGCACGCCGGCGAGCCGGTGCGCGCCCTGATCCGGTACGAGGCCGCCCGCGCCGCCCGGCTCCTCGACGAGGGCGCCCCCCTCGTCGGCAGCGTGCGCGGCCGGCTGCGGCTGCTGCTCGCCGGCTTCGTGGGCGGGGGCCGCGCGGCCCTCGCCGCCGTCGCCGCCGCCGGCCACGACGTGCTCCCCGGACCCCCGAAGCCCACCCGGCGCAGGCTGCTGCGCGAGGTGGGGTCGACCCTGCGACGAGAGGGGTGACCGCACCGTGACCACGTCGTCGCGCGCGGCCTTCGCATCCGCACCGGTGCTCACCGCGTACCGGTACTGCGAGGCCGTCACCGGCCAGCAGGCCCGGAACTTCGCGTACGGCATCAGACTCCTGCCGTACGACAAGCGGCTGGCGATGTCCGCGCTGTACGCCTTCTCGCGCCGCGTGGACGACATCGGCGACGGCGAACTGGCGCCCGGCGAGAAGCGCGTCCGGCTGGAGGACACCCGGCGGCAGCTGGACCGGATCCGGGCCGGCCGGGTGGCCGAGGACGACACCGACCCCGTCGCCGTGGCGCTCGCCCACGCCGCGCGCCGGTTCCCGATCCCGCTCGGCGCGCTCGACGAGCTGATCGACGGCGTCCTCGCGGACGTGCGCGGCGAGGAGTACGAGACCTGGGAGGACCTGAAGGACTACTGCCGCTGTGTGGCGGGCGCCATCGGGCGGCTGTCGCTGGGTGTGTTCGGCACGGTGCCCGGCGCACGGCACGCCGAGCGCGCCCCTGACTACGCCGACACGCTGGGGCTCGCCCTGCAGCTGACGAACATCCTGCGGGACCTGCGCGAGGACGCCGCCGAGGGCCGCACCTACCTGCCGGCCGTCGACCTGGCCAAGTTCGGCTGCGCCGCGGGCTTCCACGGCGACGCCGCGCCGCCCGGCTCGGACTTTCCCGGCCTGGTGCAGTTCGAGGTGCGCCGCGCCCGCGCGCTGTTCGCCGACGGCTACCGGCTGCTGCCCATGCTGGACCGGCGCAGCGGCGCCTGCGTCGCGGCGATGGCCGGCATCTACCACCGGCTGCTGGAGCGGATCGCCGCCGACCCCGCGGCCGTCCTGCGCGGGCGGGTGTCGCTGCCGGGCCGGGAGAAGGCGTACGTCGCCGTCCGCGGCCTCGCCGGCGTCGACGCCCGCCAGGCGAGCCGGAGGGCCCGGTGAGCCCCGCGCCCGCGCTGCCCGCCGCCCCCG
>NZ_BAAAPF010000087.1:0-22467 GCF_039531005.1 Streptomyces synnematoformans | reverse complement strand
GATCCGCCCCGCCGCCGCCCGCACCGCTCCGGCCGCACCGGCACCCGCGCCGCGCACGTACCGCGTACGCCCCGGCGACACCCTCAGCGGGATCGCCGCCCGGCTGGGGGTGCCGTGGCGGCTGCTGTACCAGAACAACCGGTCCGTGATCGGCCCGGACCCGAACCTGCTGCACCCCGGCCAGGTCCTCCTGGCCCCCGCCCCCGGCTGGGCCGCCCCGGTCACCGTGGACTACCGGATCTCCGCGCCCTACGGGCTCCCCGGCGACGGCTGGATCGCCGGCTACCACACCGGCGTCGACCTCGCCGTGCCCACCGGCACCCCGGTGTACTCCGTCGGCCCCGGCGAGGTGCACAGCACCTCCACCGAGGGCGCGTACGGCAACCACATCCTCGTCCGGATGGCCGACGGCCGCTACGTCCTCTACGCCCACCTCGACCGCATGTCCGTCGCCCCGGGCGACCGCGTCCGCGGCGGCACCCGCATCGGCGACTCCGGCAACACCGGCAACTCCACCGGGCCGCACCTGCACCTGGAGGTGCGCAAGGGCACCGACTACGGCACGGACATCGACCCGGTCGCGTACCTCGCCGAGTACGGCGTCCGCATCTGACCGACGCCGCGGCGGGCGGCGGGCACAGCGGGCCCCCGGGCCCCCCCGCCGGGGCCCCCCCCGTCAGGTCACCTCCCGACCGCTAGCCGAACGTCACCGAGTCGACGTCGAACGAGTTGTTCTGCGGCGACGTGAACCGCAGATACAGCGTGTGCGACCCCGCCAGCTCCTCGACCGGCACCGCCTCCGTGGCCTGGTAGTTGTCCCAGTCCCCGGTGTTCGGCACCGGCGTCGTCGCCAGCAGCTGCCCGTCCGGGGCGTCGGCGCGCAGTTCGATCGCGCCCACGCCGTACGGCGACGACAGCTTGTAGGAGACCTGGCTCATGCCCTCGACGGACATCGGGTCGAAGGCGATCCAGTCGCCGTCGGAGATGTCGCCGATGCGCTTGCCGTTCTCGGCCCCGGCCTGGCTGACGATCCGGGTGCCGGACTGGTCGTCGTGGTACTCGGCCTGCTTGTGCTTCGGCTGCAGGACCGTTTTCGCGTACCCGGTCAGCGCGCCGGCGCCGTCGCCGCCGCCGTCCTCGTAGTGCGCGTTGAGGACGTACGTCAGGTCCGCGCCCTCCGGGTGGCCGCCGAGGTCACCGGTGTCGACGGTGCCCTCGCAGCCCGGCAGGTCGGTCGTCGAGTGCTCGTGGTCGTCGTGCCCGAGGGCCGGGTTGACGAAGACCCGCGAGCAGTCGATCTCGCCGTCCTCCGGGTCGGTGACGGTGACCTTGTACGGGACCTGGTCGCCGAACTCGATCAGCTTGCCGTCGACCGGCGTCTCGATCGTCACCTGCGGCGCGGTGTTGCCGGCGGTGATGGGGATGTTGGCGTAGCCGGTCTTGCCGGTGGAGTCGGTGACCTTCAGCTGCGCGGTGAAGTCGCCCGCCGTGTCGTAGGTGTGGCTGGGGGCGGCTTCGGTGGAGTCGAAGGTGCCGTCGCCCTCGAAGTCCCACTCGAAGGTGAGCGCGTCGCCGTCGGCGTCGTCCGAACCCTCGCTGGAGAAGTCGACCGTCAGCGGCACCGGTCCGTTGGTCACCGAGGCCGTGGCCTTGGCGACCGGGGAGCGCTTGCCCTGGCTGTAGTCGATGCGGTACAGCCCCGAGTCGTTGTTGCCGCCGCCGAACTCGCTGCCCCACTCCAGGACGTAGAGCGAGCCGTCCGCGCCGAAGGTCATGTCCATCGGCTTGATGAACTTCGCCGTGGACAGGAAGTCGTTGATCTTCAGCAGCTCCTCGTCCTCGTCGAAGCGGATCTCCTTGACGTAGTTGCGGGACCACTCGTAGAGGAAGCTCGCGCCGTCGAAGTACTCGGGGAACTTCGTCTCCGAGGGGTTGTCCTCGTCGTACCGGTAGACCGGGCCGCTCATCGGCGCGGAGCCGCCCTCGCCCATCTCCGGGAACGCCTCGGAGACGCCGTAGCCGTACCAGATCTCCGGCAGCTGGATGTCGGGCAGCTCGGTCAGGCCGGTGTTGTTCGGCGACGGGTTGACCGGGTTGGCGCAGTCGAACTTCTCGCCGACCTCACCGGTGTCCGGGTTGTACGGGGCGTAGGGCTGGTTGTCGCCGTGGCAGAACGGCCAGCCGAAGTTCCCGGGCTTCTTGATGACGTTGTACTCGACCAGGCCCTCCGGCCCGCGTTCGGTCGTCGGCAGCCCGCGGTCGGGGCCGTAGTCGGCGACGTGGACGTAGCCGGTCTCCTGGTCGACGGTGAAGCGGAACGGGTTGCGGAAGCCCATCGCGTAGATCTCGGGACGGGTCTTCTTCTGCTTTTTCCCGAAGAGGTTGCCCCCGGGGATCTTGTAGCCGCCGTCCTTCTTCGGCTTGATCCGCAGGATCTTGCCGCGCAGGTCGTTGGTGTTGCCCGCGGTCCGCGCGGAGTCCAGCATCTCCTGGCCCTCGCGCCAGTCGATCGGCGCGTAGCCCTGCCAGTCGGGGCTGAGGTTCGGCGGCACGTCGTCGCCGGTGCCCAGGTACAGCGTGCCGTCGGGGCCGAACTCGACCGCGCCGCCGGTGTGCCCGGGCTCGGGGTAGGTGCGGTCCCGGTAGGCGGGCACGTCGAGCAGCTGCTTCTCGCTGGCGGGGTCGAGCGTGCCGTTCTTCAGCGTGAAGCGGGACAGCCGGTTCACGTCCTCGGCGCTGCCGGCCGGGGCGTAGTAGAGGTAGATCCAGCCGTTCTTCTCGAACTTCGGGTCCAGCTCCATGCCGACCAGACCGTCCTCGCCGCCGGTGTAGACGTCGAGCTTGCCGGCGGTGGTGGTCTGGTGGGTCGCCGGGTCGAAGACCTGCACCTGGCCGGCCCGCTGGATGTAGTACACGCGGCCGTCGTCGGCCACGTCCAGCTCCATCGGGTCCACGGTGTCGTCGTCGAGGGCGACCTTCTCGTAGCCGTCCCAGACCGTGCCGCCGCAGTCGCCGGGCTCGGCGCCGGCGGCCCACTGCACGCCGCCGACGACGTGGTCGCGGAACTCGGGCTCGCTGTAGGCGGAGGACTCGTGGCCCATGGCGGTGGCCCAGACCCTGCCGCCCTCGGCGTTGCGGCACCAGGAGATCGGGTGGTCGGCGCCCATGGCGTCGCCGCCCGGGTTGTACGTCGTCTCGTCGGCGGTGACGAGGACGTGGACGTCGCCGCGCGGGTTGACGTCGAAGTTGTACCACTCCTCGGGGCGCTCCCAGCGCTGCGGCAGGCCCTTGGTCGAGGGGTGCACCGTGTCGGCGACCTTCGCGGTGCCCTGGAGCGTGCCGGGCGAGTGGCTCGGCATGTGGGCGCCGCCGTTGATCAGCTCGTCCCACCAGGGGAACTCGTTCTCGATCCCCATGTCGAGGGTGTTGTGGATGGCCGCGATGCCGCCGCCGTTGTTGACGTAGGTCTGCACGGCGGCGCGCTGCTCGTCCGTGTCCCAGATCATGCCGGAGTTCTGCAGCATGATGATCACGTCGTACTCGGCGAGCGCGGCGTCGTTGAAGACGGTGGAGTCGTCGGTCTGGTCGACCTCGAAGTTGTTCTCCTCGGCCTCCTCCTGGACCATCTGGATGCCCGCGGGGATGGAGCCGTGGACGTAGCCGACGGCCTTGGTGAACAGCAGGGCCTTGAAGGCCGGCGCCTTGTCCGCGGCTGCCGACGGCAGCGCGGTGAGCGCGAGCAGGACGGCGGCCAGCACGGTGACCAACGGCCTGCCGATGTCACGAGCATGACATCTCATAGGTCGGTTCTCTCCTTCGGTGTGCGGGTGCGGGTGCGTAGGGAGTTGCGCAGGGGTGGTCCGCCGGGCCCGGATCGGGGTCGCGGTCTCCGGGCCCGGCGGCGGGTGCGGGCGTACGCGGTCAGGGCGCGCACGCGGTGTGCGGACGTGGTCGTGCGGACGTGGTCGTGCGGAGGCGGACGTCAGCCGGGTGGGCCGGCGCCTGACACGCGGCGCAGGAAGGCGAGGCCGTCGACCGCGATGGCGTCCTGGCTCGGCGCCAGCGCCCGCCACACCGACGCGGCCACCGCGATGGTCGCGTTGTGCGCGGTGAACGACTCGATGCACAGCGGGCCGCGGTAGCCCGCCTCGTCGAGCGCGTCGAGGAAGCCCGGCCAGTCCAGGTGGTCCGTGCCGGGGGCGCCCCGGTCGTTGGCGCACACCTGGACGTGCACGATCCGCCCCGCCGCCGCCCGCACCGCGCCGGGCAGCGAGTGCTCCTCGATGTTCTGGTGGTACGTGTCGAGGGCGACGCCGATCGTCTCGGCGGGCAGCCCGTCCAGCGCCGCCACGGTCTGCGCCACGGTGTTGAGCAGGCTCGTCTCGTACCGGTTGAGCGGCTCGACGGCCAGCAGCACCCCGGCCGCGGCGGCGTGCGCGACGACCGGCGCGATGTTGTCCCGCCACTCGGCGTACGCCGCCGCCCGCTCGTCCGCGTCCATCCGCCACGTGCGGCCCACCGCCGCGTACATCGGCCCGGCGACGACCGGCGCGCCGATCTCCCGCGCCGCGTCGACGCACCGGCGCAGGTAGTCCTGCGTCGCACGGACCGCCGGCGGCTCAGTGCGCACCAGCCCGCGCTCCGGCGGCAGCACGGCGACCACCGCGGCCGGCGCCAGCCCGCTGTCGTCCAGCAGCTTCGCGGCGGCGGCCGGCTGCCAGTCGCCGGGCTGCTCCAGCGGCAGCTCAGCGCAGTCGAACCCCCAGCCCGCCAGCCGCGGCAGCACCGCCTCCAGCGCCCGGTCGGTCACCGGCGAGTGCCAGATCCACGGGTTGGCGCCGATCCGCCGCCGTCCGGCCGGCATCACTCACCGCCCCAGTCGCCGGGGTAGCCGGGCAGGTCCTCGCAGCCGCAGGCGCCGTAGTGCAGCGGGGGCATGCCCTCCTTGTAGTAATCGTCGAAGTTCTCCTCGGTGACGACCGGCTGCGGCAGCGTCCACTCCTTGGGGACCTCCTCGCCGTTCAGGATCTTCAGCGCGGCGATCACGGGCGTGCGCCACTGGAACGTCGGGTACGTCGGCGCGATCGCGGTCAGGTCCTTGTCCTGCCACGCGGCCAGGAAGTCCTGCTGGTCCTCGCCGGTGATCGGCGGGATGTCCTCGCCGGCGTCCTCGAACGCCTCGACCGCCGCCACCGACGTGGCGCCGGAGTCCATCCACACGCCGTCGATCTGGCCGTGGCGGGCGAGCGCGTCGGAGACGATCGACTTGGTCTTCGACGGGTCGCCGTCGGTGAACTTCACCTCGACGACGTCGAGTCCGGCCTTCTCGAACGCCATCTCGGCGGCCGACCAGCGGGTCTCCAGCACGTCCACGCCGGGCGAGATGCGCAGCGCCACGATCTTGCCGCCCTTGTCCACCTCGTCCACCAGGAAGTCCGCGGCGGCGGCCCCGTAGGCGTAGCCGCCGACGGGGCTGATGAACGTCACGGCGCAGTCGGTCTCCACGCCGCGGTCGAAGACGATCACCGGGATCTTGCCGCACGCCTCCTCGACCGCGGGGGTGAGGGTGGCGGTGGTGTTCGGCGAGACGATCAGCGCGTCGCAGTCCTTGCCGGACAGCTCCTGGATGTCGGAGATCTGCTTGTCGTCCTTGCCCTGCGCGTCCAGGACGGTGAAGTCGCTGATCTCGTCGTGCAGCGCGACCTCCGCCTTCATCGTCTTCAGCCCCACCTGCCGCCAGGGGTTGAACACGCCGGCGTTGGAGAAGCACAGGTGCCGCGCTTTGTCCTTCATCGCGTACTCGGACGTGTCGGCCATCCCGCCCGCCTGCGGGTCGAGCATCTGCTCCCAGGGCTTGTCCGCCGGCCCCTCCGGAGCGGTCTCGGCGAGCTTCAGCTGCCGCTCGTAGTCGGCCTGGTCGAAGAACTCCGACTGCTCGTCGCCGTTCTCCGCGTCCTGCGAGGCGGCGGGGTCGTCGGCGAGGTCGTCCTCCGGCGCGTCCGAAGAACAGGAGGCGAGCAGCGCGGCCGCCAGCAGGGCGGCCGCCGGGGCGGCCAGGCGGCGGCTGCCGCCTGGGCGGGTCGTGCGGCGCGTACGGCTCATGAGGAGGACTTCCCTTCCGAGGATGGTGAACGGCGGCGGCGCAGCCGGGAGAACCCCGAGGAACCCGTCGCGCCCAGGCCGACGGCGACGATGACGATGATTCCCTGGACCGTGGACTCCAGGGCGCCCGAGACGCCCTGGAGGTTGAGCAGCGTGAACAGCGCCTGGAGCGAGAACGCCCCGGCCATGGCGGCGACGACCGAGCCGCGGCCGCCGCCGAGGATCACCCCGCCGAGCACGACGGCGGTGATGGCCTCGAACTCCAGCCCCCGGCCGGCCTGCGCCGAGACTCCGGAGAAGCCGGCGATCAGCACGGCGGCGAGCGCCGCGGCGGCGCCGGAGAGCACGAACGCCAGGGTGCGCACCCGGGGTACGCGCACGCCCGCGAGCGCGGCGGCGCGGTCGTTGTCGCCGGTGGCCAGGAGCGTACGGCCGAAGTCCGCGCGCATCAGCCACACCGCGAGCGCCCCGACCGCGAGGCAGGCGAGCACCGCCCACGGCAGCCAGCCGCCGGCCTCGCCGCGGCCGAACTCGCGGAAGGACTCCGGCAGCACGCCCTGCGGGGAGCCGCCGGTCCAGTAGAAGACGGCGCCTTCGAGGATCAGCATCATGCCGAGGGTGGTGATGAACGACGGCACCAGCAACACGGTGGTGATGAGCCCGTTGACCAGCCCGACGATCGCCCCGGCCAGCAGCAGCCCGGCGGTGACCAGCAGCCAGGGGGCGTCCGGGTACGAGCCGTAGAACTCGGCGCCGGCGACGACGCCGGCGGTGACCACCGCGCCGACGGACAGGTCGAAGCCGCCGGAGACGATGACCATGTACTGGCCGGCGGCGAGGATCACCAGGGGGGCGGCGCGCTTGACGAAGGCGAGGAAGCTGTCCGGCTCGTAGAAGCCGGGATCGGTGATCGCCAGCGCGGCGAGCAGCACGGCGAGGAGCACGTAGACGGGGGCACCGGTGCCCAGCCGGCGGCCGGCGCCGACGAAGGCCGCCGCGGGCCCGGTGCCGGCGGGGGGCGTGGACGGGGGCGTGGTCGTCGTCATGCGAGCGCTCCCTTCTCCGCTTCCTCCGCGGCCCGCGCCTCGTCGCGGGCCTTCGCCCGGCGGCGGAACGGGCGGGCGTAGAGGGCGACGGCGGCGATGATGACGACGCCGCGGACGACGTTCTTGAAGAACGGGTCGACGGACAGCTGGTTGAAGATGCTGTCCAGCACGGAGAGCAGCAGCACCCCGCCGAGCGTCCCCGCCACCCCGCCGCGCCCGCCGGCCAGCGCGGTGCCGCCGAGCACGACGGCGGCGATGGAGTCCAGGTCGTAGCGCGCCTCGGTGCCCGCCCAGGGGGCGCCGGCGCCGAGCCGGGAGGCGAGGAACAGCGCGGCGGCGCCGACGCACAGGGAGCACAGCACGTGCGCGTAGATCACGGTGCGCCTGGTGCGCACGCCGGACAGCCGGGCGGCGTGCTCGTCGCCGCCGGTGGCGTACATGTGGTGGCCCAGCCGGGTGCGTTTGGTGATCAGCCACAGCACGGCGGCCACGGCGATCAGCAGAAAGACCGAGACCGGGACGAAGCCGACGCGGTCGTAGCCCAGGCGCTGGAAGGACGCGGGGACGTCGCCGGACGGGCCGGTGTAGTTGTCCTCGATGTAGCCGCGGAGGATGAAGGCCATGCCGAGGGTGGCGATGAAGGCGTTGACCTTCAGCCCGGTGACGATGAGGCCGTTGGCCAGCCCCACGGCGGCGGAGAGCGCGAGCACGGCGAGCACCGCGGTGACGACGCTGCCGCCCTCCATCGTCTCGGCGGCGACCAGCGTGCCGAGGCTGATGAGGTACGCCACGGACAGGTCGAGCGAGCCGGTGAGGATCACCGCGGACTGGCCGACGGCGACCAGGCCGAGGGCGACGGAGTTCTGCAGGATGCCGGTGGCGTTGGCCTGGGTCATGAACTGGCCGCCGTCGGCGGCGACGACGATCCAGCCGATGAGCGTCACCGCGGCGGCGGCCAGCCAGACGCCGACGACGGGGTCGGTGATCTTCAGCCGGCCGGCCGCGGGCAGCCGCCGGCGCGGACCCGCGGGCGGGGCGGGGGCGTCGGTGCGTACGGCGGTCATGCGGCGCTCCCCTCGGGGGCGGCGCCCGCCCCGTCCCGGGTGGCCAGCCGCATGATGTCCTCCTCGCTCGCCCCGGCGGGCAGTTCGCCGGCCGGGGCGCCGTCGGCCATGACGAGGATCCGGTCGCTCATGCCGATCAGCTCGGGGAGTTCGGAGGAGACGATCAGCACCGCCATGCCGTCGCGGGCGAGTTCGCGCACGAGGGTGTGGATGGCGGCCTTCGCGCCGACGTCGACGCCGCGGGTCGGCTCGTCGAAGAGCAGCACGCGGGGGCGGGCGGCGAGCCACTTGGCGATGACGACCTTCTGCTGGTTGCCGCCGGAGAGGTACTGGACCTCCTGGTCGTGGCCGCGGGCGCGGAGGTTGACGCGGTCCAGCAGCCCGGGGAGGTCGCCGGCCGGCGCCCCGCCGCCGTGCACGGCGCGGGTGACGAGCAGGGCGTTGTCCCGTACCGACTGGCGCAGGGCCAGGCCCTCGCCCTTGCGGTCCTCGGTGACCAGGGCGACGCCGCCGCGGATGGCCTGGCGCGGGCTGGCCGGCCGCAGCGGGCGGCCGGCGACGGTCATGCGGCCGCGGGTGAAGGGCGCGGCGCCGAAGAGGGCCCGTACCAGGGAGGTACGGCCCGAGCCCTGCAGCCCGGCGACGCCGGTGACCTCGCCGGCGCGCAGGGTCAGGTCGATGCCGGCGAGGCGCTCGTTGCCGGCGCCCGCGGTGGTCAGCAGCGGTTCGCCGATCTCCGCGGGCGCCGCGCGGGGCGGGTAGTAGGAGCCGAGTTCGCGGCCGACCATGGCGCGGACCACGTCGTCGGGGGTGGTCTCGGCGGTGGTGAGGGTGGTGACCCGGCGGCCGTCCTTGAGGACGGTGATGCGCCGGGAGAGGTCGAAGACCTCGCGGAGGCGGTGGCTGATGTAGAGGATGCCGATGCCGCGGTCGGCGAGGCGGCGGATGAGCGCGAAGAGGAGTTCGACCTCGTGGTCGGCCAGCGGCGCGGTCGGCTCGTCCATGACGAGCACCCGGACGTCGGACGCCGCCAGTGCCTTGACGATCTCCACCGTCTGCTGGCGGGCCACGGACAGGTCCCTGACCTGGGTGTGCGGGGCGATTCCGGTCTCGTCCAGCTCGGCGAGAAGCGCGGCGGTTCTCTCCTCCATCGCGCGCCGGTCGACGAGCCCGCGGCGCACCGGCTCGCGGCCGAGGAACACGTTCTCGGCGACGGTCCGGTGGGGCAGCAGCGCGAACTCCTGGTGGATGAGACCGATCCCGGCAGCCTGGGCCTGTACGGGGTGCGTGAAGGCGTGCACCGTGCCGTCGAGCGTGATGGTGCCTTCGTCGGGCGCGTACTCCCCGGCGAGCACCTTCATCAGCGTCGACTTGCCCGCGCCGTTCTCCCCCACCAGGGCGTGCACTTCCCCCGGATCAAGGTCGAGCGACACCCCGTGCAGCACCCGCACCCCGAGAAAGCTCTTGGACACGTCCTGCATCGTCAGCATGAAAGGCAATGTCCCCAGGGTTCTTTGGACTGTCAAGAGCCTAAGCAAGGCCTTTCTATGATGAGTTGGCGATGACTTTGGCCGAATATCGAACAAAGAAGGCCTTGTTGGTGGTCCTGGCGGTGTCTATGGTGGGCGCCGTGACAGCCCCTTCCTCGCCGATGCCGCCACCGCCGCCGCCATCGGCCACCGGCACGCCGTCCCCCAGCCCGCCGTCGGGCCAGTCCCCCGGGGAAGTCCTCGCCCTGATCAGCTCGGGCTCCGCCGCCACCCGCGCCGAGATAGCCCGGCTCACGGGCCTCGCCCGCTCCACCGTCTCGCAGCGCGTCGACGCGCTGATCGCGCACGGTTTCGTCGACGAGGACGCAGAAGCCGGCTCCACCGGCGGCCGTCCCCCGCGCCGCCTCTCGCTCCGCACCCGCGAGCACGCCGTCGCCGGCGTCGACCTGGGCGCCTCGCACTGCCGGGTCGCGCTGATGGACATCGGCGGCACGCTCCTCGCCGTCCGCGAGGACCTGCTGAAGATCGCGGACGGCCCCGCGGCGGTTCTCGGCCACGTGGAACGGACGCTGCACACCCTGCTGGAGGAGTCCGGCCGCGACCCCGGGACGCTCCGCTCGATCGGCGTGGGCGTGCCGGGCCCGGTGGAGTTCTCCACCGGCCGCCCAGTGGACCCGCCGATCATGCCGGGCTGGCACCAGTTCCCCATCCCGGAGTTCTTCGACGAGCGCTTCGGCGTCCGCGCCCTCGTGGACAACGACGTCAACGTCATGGCCCTGGCGGAACAGCGCCAGGCCTTCCCCGACACGTCGTACCTGCTCTACCTGAAGGTCGGCACGGGCATCGGCTGCGGCATCGTCGCGGACGGCCGGCTGCACCGGGGCGCCCAGGGCTCGGCCGGCGACATCGGCCACATCCGCGTCGGCGAGCGCGAGGACCTGTGCCGCTGCGGCAACTCCGGCTGCCTGGAGGCCATCGCCGGCGGCGCGGCGCTGGCGGTCCGCCTCCGCGAGCTGGGGCTGGAGGCGTCGTCGGGCCTGGACGTCGTCCGGCTGGTGAAGCAGGGCAACCGCGAGGCGGTCCGCATGGTCCGGGAGGCGGGCCGGGCGGTGGGCGAGGTGCTGGCGGGGCTGGTCAACTTCTTCAACCCGGAGACGGTGGTGGTCGGCGGCGCGCTGGCGGCGGTCCACGACCAGCTGCTGGCGGGCGTACGGGAGGCGGTGTACCGCAGGTCGCACCCGCTGGCGACGCACGTGCTGCGGATCGAGCCGAGCCGGACGGGCGAGAACGCGGCGGCGATCGGCGCGGGAATCCTGGCGATCGAGCACGCCCTGTCCCCGATGCAGGTGGACAGGGCCCTGGCGGGGACGGGCTAGGGAGGCGGACCGGCGCCGGCGGGCCGGCCCCGGCGCGCCGCGCCCGTACGGCGGGTCGTACGCTCGCCGTACGGAACCCACCGCAGCGGCAGGACGGGGGCGGGGCCGGTGAAGATCGTGCTGCCCGGCGGGACCGGCCAGGTCGGCGGCGTACTGCGGCGGGCGCTGACCGCCGCGGGCCACGAGGTCGTGGTCCTGACCAGACGCCCGGGGCGCGACGGCGAGGTCCCGTGGGACGGCCGGACGCTCGGCCCCTGGGCGGAGGCGGTCGACGGCAGCGACGTCGTGATCAATCTCGCCGGCCGCAGCGTCAGCTGCCGCTACACCGACGAGAACCTCCGCGCCATGATGGACTCGCGCGTGGACTCCGCCCGCGTCGTGGGCGAGGCGATCGCCGCCGCCCGGAGGCCGCCCCGGAGCTGGCTCCAGATGAGCACCGCCACCGTCTACGCCCACCGCTTCGACGCGCCGAACGACGAGGCCGCCGGCGCGATCGGCGGAGCCGAGCCCGGCGTCCCCGGCTACTGGGCCTACAGCGTCGAGATCGCGCGGAACTGGGAGCGGGAGCAGGAGCGGGCCGCGACGCCGCAGACGCGCAAGGTGGCCCTGCGGTCGGCGATGGTGATGAGCCCCGACCGCGGCGGCGTCTTCGACTACCTGCTGTGGCTGGCGCGGCTCGGCCTCGGCGGGCCGGTCGCGGGCGGCGCCCAGTACGTGTCCTGGATCCACGACCGCGACTTCGTCCGCGCCGTGGAGTTCCTGATCGCCCGGGACGACCTCACCGGGGCGGTCAACCTCGCGGCTCCCGGCCCGCTGCCGCAGCGGGAGTTCATGCGCACGCTGCGCCGTGCCTGGGGCATGCCCCTCGGGCTGCCCGCGACGCGGTGGATGGCCGAAGCCGGCGCCTTCGTGCTCCGCTCTGACACCGAACTCCTCCTGAAGAGCCGGCGGGTGGTGCCCGGGCGGCTGCGGGACGCCGGGTTCGCCTTCGACCACGGTGCCTGGCCGCAGGCGGCGGCCGACCTCGTACGCCGGACGCGGCGCGAGCGGTCCCGCGCCCGGCGTACGGCACGTTCCTGACCGCCCCCGGACCGGGGCCACGCCCCGGCCGCCCCCGAGATCGCCTCGAAGATGTCCGCATCCGTCTCCTGCTGCCTGCTCCCGCGTCAACCGCCCCGCTTGCCCGCCCGCGCGCCCTCGGCCTGCGGCCGGCTCAGGGGTCTGACCATGACCGCGAAGACCGGGGAGTCGGCGAACGGCTTCTGTTCGCCGATCTTCTCGTAGCCCCAGGACTCGTACAGGGCCTGCACCCTGGGGTGCGTGACGTCGACCAGCAGCGTCGCCCGGGGCTCGGTTCGGCGGCCGAGGAGCGCGTCGTGCAGACGGGCGGCGACACCGGTCTTGCGCCAACCCGGCAGCACCATCAATTCGGACAGCGCGAAGCTCGGGCCCGTGTAGCCGGTGGGGAGATCGCTGCCCTTCCACCAGCGGCCGGCGGCGAAGGGTGCGCCGTACGCGAAACCGACCGGCTCCTGCTCCTCGTAGCCGACGACGCAGGCGAAGCCCTCCTTGCCGGACCAACTGTCGACGAACTGGGCGAACCGGTCGCGGGAGTGGAAGGCGTCGTCGCTCCCGGCGTACTCACCGTCGTGGAGGTCGAGCAGCAGCTCCCTGATACCGGCGGTCTCTGCCTGCCCGTAGTGCTTCACTTCCATGAGCGCGTCCTCTCCAGCCAGCCGGTGCTCTCCGGGCTACGGGAACCCGCGGCGGCAACGGCTCCGCGTACCTCGGTCAGGTTCTTCCAGGTGCGCCGGGAGCCAGGGACGTCCGCCGCCAGCGTGCAGGCGCGGTCGGCGGTGTCCATCGCCGCTTCCAGCTCACCCTGACGGGCCTGGGCGAGGGCGGCGTGGGAGGTGTAGAGGGCACGGTTGCGCGTGTATCTGGGGCGCAGATGGGCCAGGGTGCGGTGAAAGTGGTACTCGGCGCGCTGCGGCCGGCCCAGGCGCATATACGTGATGCCGCACAAGCCGTCGAGTTCGGCGATGTCGTAGAAGTCGGCCCACGCCGGGGTGTCGTCGTGTCCGGCGCGCTCGAACGAGGTGGTGGCGCCGGACAGCAGCCTCTCGGCCTTGCGGGCGTCGTGCAGGCCGGCGGTCGAGATGGCCGTCTGCACCGAGGCGAGGGAGGAGAAGAGGGGGTTGGTCCGGGCGACGGAGGTCGAGCGCGCGGCCTGCGCGGCGGCGACGGACTCGGTGTAGTCCGTACGCTCCCGGGCGATCATCGCCATGTGGTTCCAGACCCGGAACACGGTGGCGCCGTCGTTACTCAGCCCGGCGAGCGTGCCTGCGCGGTCCGCCAGGGACCGGCTGTAGTCCGGGACTCGCGCGTCGTGGGCGGCGATCGTCGCGGTCGACATCGCGCCCGCGGCCAGCCCGTACAGGCGCTGGCTCAGCCGTCCCGAGATCGAACTGCCGACAATGAGGTGCTGTATTTCTTCGGCGAGGCGCTCGGACGCTTTGATCACTGCGGGCGTGCCGCCGCTGCGGTCGGCTTCGTGGAGGAGGCGCACGTGCTGGGCACGCAGCCGTTCGACGTCGCTCAGCCCGACGCCGGGACGAACCGCCGCGGCCTGTGGCGCACCGGCAGCCGTTGCGGCGAGTGTGGTGCCGGTGGTGGCGGTGAGGAATGTTCGGCGGCGCATAGGGGCCTCCGTGGATTCTTTGGCAGACCTTCTCCGCGGTACGAAGCCGAGGTCTACCGCCGGTCTGTCGAAAACTCTCTCCAGGCTGATCCGTTGCCTGGCATGGGGCCACCTGACCGCCCCGGATAACCAGCGTCGGACCATTCGATCGTCGATCACTCCGGGCCTGCCGGTCAGCAACTCGATCTCCCGATTCACCCGACTGGCCAGCTCAGGTGCCGTCAACTCCAGTTCCGCCATCGCGGCGGCGAGTGCCGTGTTCCTGGTCACGGCGCCACCGTAGCTCCGGCTGGTCGATAAATAACAAGCCCACCGGCAAAAATGCCCGGGGAAACGCACAGGCAATCAGGCGGACCACCCTGGGGGTCTCCCCCGCTGCCCGGTTGGCTGGAAGCGTGCAGAAGCCGAATCAGAAACAATTCACCCGTCACGCCGCATCCGTGGCCAAGGCCCGGGCCTTCGTGGTCGAGGTGCTGGGCGACCGTCCCCTACACGGGCGACTGGACGACGTGCGGGTGTGTGTCTCGGAGTTGGCCGCGAGCGCCGTACGGCACGGGGTGCCCGTCGGACGGCAGTTCCTCGTCCGGGTTGCGGATGACGGCGAGCGGGTGCGGGTCGAGGTGCACGACGGTGGGGAGGGCGTGCCCGTCGTGCGGCCGGCTCGGGCTCTGGACGACGCGGGGCGCGGGATGGTGCTCGTGGACGGGCTCTCCGACGCTTGGGGTGTCGAGGCGCGGCGCGGGCCTGGGAAAGCCGTTTGGGCCGAGTTCCGTATCGGACGTCAGTGAGAGGTGGCCGAGGTGGTCTCCGCCGCGGCCTTCTGGATCGCCTCCAGCAGCGCCGTCGTCGCCGGCGGGTCCGGCGGGTCCCCGTACGTCGCCGCGTAGATACGCCGCGCCGCCCCCGGGATCTCCGTGGTGTGGACCGCCGGGTTGCGGTGGGCGCGTAGCGCCAGGCCGGGGAGCGTCGTGACGCCGACGTCTGCGGCGACGAGGGCTTGGACGACGACCATGTCGTCGCAGACCGAGTCGATCCGGGGGGTGAACCCGTGCCGGGCGCAGACCGCCGCCAGTTCGCTCCGGCAGCGTTCGCAGCCGCCGATCCACGCGGAGCGGCGGTGGCCGGCCACGCTGTCGTCCGGGTGACGGCTGACCAGGTGGATGGGGTCGTCCGCCACGTGGACGAGGCGGAACCCGTCGTCCTCCAGCGGGGCGTGCGCGTAGCGGAAGACGAGCGCCGCGTCGACGTCGCCTCGGCGCAGCATCTGCAGCGCCTCGACCGGGTGCCCGTCGACGACGCTGAGCGCCAGGCCGGGGTGCGTCCCGGTCAGCAGCGCCACCGCCTTCGGGACGATGGTGCTCAGTACGGAGGCGTTGGCGGCCAGCCGTACACGGCCGGTACGCAGGCCGACCTGGGCGGCGAGTTCGCTGGTCGCCGCGTCGACCCGGCCGACGATCTCGGTGGCGCGGCGGGCGAGGAGTTCGCCCTCGGGGGTGAGGCGGATGCCGCGGTGCACGCGCTGGACGAGCTTGGCGCCCGTGGCGGCCTCCAGCCGGGACAGGTGGTGGCTCACGGACGGCTGGGAGTAGTGCAGTTCCCGCGCGGCCTCGGTCACGGACCCGTGGCGTGCCACCGCGGCGAGCACCTTCAGATGGACGAGGTTAAGCACATTTGACTTCCTCCCCCTCGTGAACGAGGGGGATTCCCTAGGTGGCGCTCCGCGCCACACCAGGGTTTCGGCCGGTCGCCCGGCTTACGGGTTCCTGCTTCACGGACCGGCCAGTGCCGAGGTCTCCACAGGCTGACACGGGCTGCCCGCCCGCGTGTCGGATGTTCTTCGCGGCGTTCACGTCGGCGTTCTCTGCGTGTCCGCAGCCTTCGGCTTTGCAGCGGAAGATCGCTTGGCTTTCGCGATTGCCTTCCGCTACGAAGCCGCAGGCGGAGCACCTTTGCGACGTGTACGCGGCAGGAACCTTCACCACGGCGCTGCCCGTGTACCGGGCGGCGTTTTGAAGGGCGAGTTCGAGCTTGTGCCATCCCTTGTCGAGGATGGCCTTGTTGAGGCCACGCTTCTGCGCGACCTGCTTACCGGGCTCGGTGAGCGTGCCCGAGGCGGAAGCGGACATGCTGCGGGTCTTGAGGTCTTCGAGGGCGACCAGGGCGTTCTTGCTCACGATGTGCGCGGCGGTCTGCGCACAGAAGTCCGAACGACGGTCGGTGACCCGTCCCATGATCCGGTTCATCGCCGCGACCGTGCGGCGCCGGTTCGCTGAGCCTTTCTTACTGCGGGCGAGGCGCTGTTGCAGGCACCGGTACCGGGTCGTCTCACCTTCGGTGACGAACGGCCGGTCGTGGAACTCGCCGTCGCTCGTGACGGCCGCGACCTTCACCCCGCGGTCAATCCCGACTGCAGTGTTCGGCATGGCGTGCTGTTCGGGCGCCTGGTGCCCGTCGTCGACGAGGAAGGAAACGAACCAGTGCGTGCCCTTCCGGGACACTGTCGCAGAACGGACTTCGCCGCCCAGAGGACGGGACCACCGGAAGGTGACCCAGCCGAGCTTAGGAAGCTTCGCCCGGCCCCACCTACGGCCCAGGCGTTCGACCTGGATCTGCTTGGCGTCCGGGAACCGGAACGAGGGAGACCAGCGGGACTTCGCCCGCCAGCGCACATGGAACGTGCCGTGATCCCGGCATGCCTTGTCCAGGTCCTTCAACGTCTGCTGAAGGATGTGGGACGGCGCGGCCTTGAGCCAGGCGTGTTCCTTCTTCGCTTCGGCCAGCTCGGCAGCTTGGGGAACGTAGTTCATCCACGCGCCCCGGCGCCGGTACTGGCGGCGCTGGTCGAGGCCGGTGTTCCACACGGCCCGGCAGATGTTCCCGAACTCCTCCACCATCGCGGCCTGCTTCTCATCGACAGCCAGCCGGTAACGTCGTCCAGTGAGCACGGGAACACCCCCAAACCGTAAGCCAGTTGACCTGATCCTATCATCAAATGTGCAGGTCAGAACGGCTTTTCGAAGCCCTGAACCGCGCTCCTCCGGAGCGCCAAGCCGAGGATGGGCTAGCCTCCCTGTTTCGCTTCGGATGGCTGAGCTGGTCTTTGCGCGGTGGGTCGGTGGTTTGGTTGTTGGTCGCCGGGCGGGCGTGGCTGGGGCCCGACGCTGGGGTCGGGTGCTCCGGGTTTCCTCGGGTTGCGGGTGGGCCGGGACGTGGCCGTTGGTCAGGTGGCCGGCCGTGGCAGGGCTGCCAGGCGGGTGAATGCGCTGGTCAGCTCGTTTCGCCAGGGCCAGGTGGCGGAGATCCGCAGGCGGAGGCGGCGGCTGCCGCGGGTGAGGCGGGCGGCAGCGTGCAGCAGCCGGTAGCGCAGCTTCTTCGGCTCGGCGGTGGACAGTTCGCCGTCCAGTAGCAGGGTGCGCGTCCAGGCGAGTAGGTCGATGCCGGTCAGGGAGAGCTCCAGTCAGGCGGTGTTGATGGCGAAGTGGCGGGAGGGGAAGCGGCCGAAGCCGGTGGTCTTGCCGCAGCGGATGCGGTCTTCGATGCGGGCGTGTGCGCGGTGGCGGGCCTCCAGGTGCTGCACGGAGCCTTCGCTGTAGGGGGTGTCGGTGATCAGGACCTGGTGGCGCATGCCGTCGTCGAGGTCGAACAGCGAGAGCTGGGCTCCGGGGTGCGGGCGCTCGCGCCGGACGATGATCCGGGTGCCGTCGGGGTAGCCGTCGAGGTCGACTATGCCGGTCAGCTCGGCCGCTTCGGCGCCGGTGCGCAGGGAGCCGTCCTGTTCCAGCGCCGGGTGCCAGAGCCGGTCGGGCACGGTCCGGATCGCGCAGCGGACCGGCTCGGTGACGGGGTATCCGACGGAGAAGGAGGTGTGGATGCCCCGCTCGCGCAGCGCTCGGATGTGGGTCAGGAAGGCTTTCGCGCCTCCGGCGCTGTCGGCGCGGATGAGGAGGTCGGTGCCGTGGCGGTGGGCGTCGGGGATCTGGGCCAGGGCCTGATCCAGGACGGCGATGTGGTCGCTGGCGGTGTTGGCGCTGGCGTTGCCGGGCCGCAGCAGCCCGGCCAGGGCTTCGCCGGTGTTGTCCAGGAAACACAGCAGTGGGTGGTAGCCGAAGCCGCGTTTGTAGGTGGCCGCCGCCTGCTCCTTCTCCGAGTGGCAGGTCACGAGGGTGGCGTCGAGGTCCAGGACCAGGCCCGGCAGGTCGCGCCCGCCGGCGCGGGCGGCGGGTATGCCGCCTGTGGTTTCGGCGGCTTGCAGCCAGGCGACTTCCCGGGCGGCGGCCCTTGCCGAGCGCAGGCCGGCGAGTGCGGCCGCATCGAGGTCGGCCAGCAGGCGCCAGGCGGTGGCCGTGGAGGCGACCGGACCGAAGACCTCACACTGGTCACGCAGCAGGGCCAGGTCCGCTATCGCTGCACCGCCGTCGGCGAGCATCACCGCCAGATCGACCCGCGATCCGGCCGGGGTCGTGCCCGGTACCACGCGGTCGCAGCCGACCCAGCGCATCCGCGAACGCGACGGTCAGACCGGTGGCGTCCGCGAGATCGGCCAGCAAGCGGGACCCGGCATGGCTGACCACCCCGCGACCGTCGGCCGAGACGACGAGCCTGGGACGCGACCCGGTAGTGTGCACGTAGAAAGTGCCTTCCAGCTGTGGTGACAGAAGCCCTAGACAAGCCTCATCATCCCAGCTCAGAAGGCACTTTCGCGTTTCCGTTCAGGATCCGGACACCACCGCAAGTGAAACGCCGAGGCTAACCCCCAGCTGAAGCAGGGGGTCTGCGCCCAAGAAAGAGATCAAGGATTGATGCGATCTTCGTTGTATTGGCATTGGACGACATCAGCCCGCCCGGCCATGCTCTGCGTACAACAGCTACCGCCCGCTTCCCGAGGAGCAAGATGAGCAAGCTTCGGTGTCACATCTCGATCTCACTCGACGGCTACGTCGCCGGCCCTCACCAGAGCCAGGAGCACCCGCTCGGCGAGGGCGGCGAAGGGCTCCACGACTGGGTGGTGCCGCTCGCCGCCTGGCGTGCGGCGCACGGCATGGAGGGCGGCGCCGTCACCGCCAGCACCCCCGTGTTCGAGGAGTCGACCGCGAACATCGGCGCCGCCGTGATGGGCCGCGGCATGTTCGGGCCCCCCGGCCGGGGGCCCTGGGCCGACGACGAGCCGTGGTACGGCTGGTGGGGTGACGAGCCGCCGTACCACTACCCCGTGTTCGTCCTCACGCACCACCCGCGCGAGTCCGTCGAGATGGCCGGCGGGACGACCTTCCACTTCGTCACCGAGGGCATCGAGTCCGCGCTCGCCCGCGCGAAGGAGGCCGCGGGCGGCAAGGACGTGATGCTGTACGGCGGCGGCGAGACCGTGCGGCAGTACCTCGCCGCCGGGCTGCTCGACGTGCTCGAACTGCACGTCGTCCCCGTGCTGCTCGGCGGCGGCTCCCGCCCCCTCGACGGCCTCGGGGACACGGACGTACGGCTGGAGCAGGTCCGGGCGGTCGCGGGCGACGGGGTCGCCCATCTCACGTACCTGGTGCACTCCGGGCGCTGATGAACCGGTTCAATCCGGACATCGAAGGCCCGTTTTCGGCCCCTGCGGCGGCGCGTGGCCTCAGACGCCCAGCGCCACCCGTCACGACCGCGTCCGCGGTCAGCGTCTCCCGCCACACGTCGACGTCGCCGGCGCAGCGCCCCACGCGGTCCGCGAACGACAGCCGGGCGGCGGACAACGGCGACGGCGAGCGGGCCGGCCGGCGGGCTCGGGGTACCGGGCGCGACCGCGCGGCCCGTCAGCCCGCCGTCGCGCCGCGGCCGGCCGGAAAGCGGGCCACGTACCGCCGCTGCCAGGGGGTCTCCACCGCGCGGCGGTGGTAGTGCTCCCGCACGTACGACACCGCACGCGCCGCCGGCACCCCGTCCAGCACCGCCAGGCACGCCAGCGCCGTCCCCGTACGGCCGACGCCGCCGCCGCAGGCGACCTCCACCCGCTCCGACGCCGCCCGCTCCCACGCCTCGCGCAGCGCCGCCTCCGCCGCCGGCCGGTCGGCCGGCAGCCGGAAGTCGGGCCACCGCACCCACCGGCTCTCCCACGCCGTCTCCGGCGGCGCGCCGCCGAGGAGGTACACCCCCAGTTCCGGGTCCGGCCCGGCGGACGGCGCCGGCCTGCGCAGCCCGCGCCCGCGCACGTACCGCCCGGAGGGCAGCCGCAGCACCCCGGCGGCGGCGGGCTCCCACGGCTCCCGCGTCTCGCTCATGCCGGCGAGCGTAGCCGCGGGAGCCGTGCGCCGGGGGCGTACGCCCTACTCCCGGACCTCGATCCGCGCCGGCGACGGCGGCGCCAGCGGAGACTGCGGCGAGCTGGCGCTCTGCAGGTACGAGACGAGGGCCGCGGTGTCCGTCATGTCACCGCCCCGGCGGTCCGTACCGTCCTTGAACTCCGTGAACCCGTTGCCGCCCTCGGCGAGGAACTCGTTGACGGTGACCCGGTACTCACGGTCGGCCACCACCGGCTGCCCCGCGACCCGCACGCTCGACGCGTCGAGCCGGGCCCCGCCGCTCAGCCGCAGGTCCACCGCGTACGACAAGGCCGCCGAGGGCTGCATGAACCGCGCCCGGTCCTCGTTGGCGCCGGAGAAGCCCTGCCGCAGCACCTCGACGAGCTGGTCACCGGTCAGCGTCATCGTCACCAGCCCGGTCTCGAACGGCGAGACGCGGAACGCCTCCGCGTACGTCACCACGCCGTCGCCCTCGTCGCCGGACGACGTGTACGTGAGGTCGGCCCGGATTCCGCCCGGCTGGATCATGGCGATCTCCGCGCCGTTGCCGCGGGTGGCCTCGACCTGCCCGTCCGCGATGACACCGCCGAGCGGGCGCTCGGGCGCGGTCGAGCCGCGGCCGGGCAGGTCGTCGGTGATGTAGCCGACCGGCTTCTTCTCCAGCTCGGCGGAGCGCTCGCGCCAGGTGCCGATGAGCTTCGCCATCGCCGGGTCCTGGGGGGTGGCGGTGAGGACGGGGTGGTTGGCGGCCTCCACCGTGCCGCGGAGCACGTCGCCGGTGCCGGGGTCGAGGGCGAAGCGCAGGTCGGTGTAGGTGCGGCCGAAGGACGCGGCCTGCGTGACGACGCGCGGGTCGCCGGCGGGGTCGGGGACGGTGCACACGTACGGCTCGTGCGAGTGCCCGCTGACGATCACGTCGACGTCCGGCGGGAAGGACTCGGCGAGGGTACGGATCGGCTGGCCCAGCTTCGCGCCCGGGCCGCCGTCGTCGCAGTCCTCGTTGTACGGGACGCTGTCGCCGTGGGCGCCGCCCTCGTGGATGAGCACGGTCTGCGCCGCGACGCCCATCTCGGTCAGCTCGCGCGAGTAGCGTTCGACGGTCTCCACCTCGTCGTGGAACTCCACGTCGCGGATGCGGGCGGCGGAGATCACGTCGGGCGCGTGCCTGGTGATCAGCCCGATGAAGCCGATGCGCTCCCCGCCGGGCAGCGTCTTGATCCAGTACGGCGGCAACAGCGGCTCGGCGCTGCCCTTGCGGGTGACGTTGGCGGCGAGGTAGGGGAAGTCGGCGCCGTCGTACGGCTCGTCGGGCACGGCGCAGCCGTCGGCGGGGTGGCAGCCGCCGTGGGCGATGCGGAGCAGTTCGTCGGGGCCCTCGTCGAACTCGTGGTTGCCGACGGACGCGACGTCGAGGCCGAGTTCTTCGAGGGCGTCGATGGTCGGCTCGTCGTGGAAGTTGGCGGAGAGCAGCGGGCTGCCGCCGATGAGGTCGCCGGCGCCGACGGTGAGGGTGTTCTGCTGCCCCTCGCGGGCGTCCTTGAGCAGCGTCGCCAGCCCGGCGACGCCGCCGGCCTGGGAGCGGACCACGTCGCCGGACTCGGTGATGCGGGAGACGGAGCCGGCGGGGCCGTCGACGGGGTCGAGGTTGCCGTGCAGGTCGTTGAGGGCGAGGAGTTGCACGGGTACGGGGCCGGGCTGCGCGGCCGACGGCGTGACCGCGGCGACGCCGGCCCAGGGGAGGAGGGACAACCCCAGGACGGCGGCGGCGCCGGCGGCGAACGAGCGGCGGCGGCGCGGTGCCGCCGGCCGGGCTTTCAAGATCAACATGGCGCCTCACCGTAGGGCGCTGCCGGTGCCCGGGCGGCCCGCTTCGCGGGGTGCCACCCCTGGGAGTTGCGAGCTTCACCCGATGGGAGGGCGGGTGTTGCGGGGCGGAATCGGCGGCGCGCCCCGTACGTACGCGCGGGGCGCCCGGCGCGTCCGCACGCACCCGCGGGCCCCGGGCGGCGGAGCCGGACCGGTCAGTGCCCCCCGGGCACCGCCGGCTCCACGACGGCCAGCTCCACCGCCCGCAGCCGCTCCGCGTCCGCGATCACGTCGATCTCCGTGATGAGCCCGTCCACCTCGGTGAAGCCCAGCACCAGCCGCAGCCGCCCCAGCGGCGCCATCACGAGCCCCACCCGGCCGTCGACCAGCGCCGGCCCGGTGAACCGCGCCCGGCCGGCGGCGGCCATCGCGCCCTCCGCCACCGGCGCCGCGCCGCGGACCTCGACCGGCTCCGGCGTGGGGATCGCCGCGCGGTCCGCCCGCAGGACGACATCGGGGTGGAGGAGGGCGACCAGCGCCTCGAAGTCGCCGCCGCCCGTCGCGGCGAGGAAGGCGGCCACGATCCGCCGCCTGCGCCGCAGGTCAAGTC
>NZ_BAAAPF010000086.1:0-22531 GCF_039531005.1 Streptomyces synnematoformans | reverse complement strand
CCCGTCCGGCGGCCGGAGCCGGGCGGCCCGCGGCCGGGGCAGACTCGTCGGCGGGCGGCGCGGTGCGCCGGCGCCGGGTGATCAGGTGGCGGGTGGTCGACATCTGTGCGGTCCTCTCCGGAAGTTCACTGTCCGCCGTCGCCGGCCTGGCCGCCCCGGCTCTCGCCGGCGTCCCCGCCCGCGGAGTCGCCCGCCGGCGCCTGCCCGAGTGCGCTGAGCTTCCAGCCGTCGCCGGTGCGGGTGACCTCGCCGAGCATCCGGCTCTCCTTGGCCTGCGGCTTCTCCCCGGGCGCCGTGACCGTGATGCGGACGGCGACCAGCACGTCGGCCCGCCCGGCCCGGTCGTCCAGCTCGGTCAGCGCGGCCGACAGGACCTCGGCCGTCGTCACGGTCCCGGCCTCGCGCACCTCCTTCTCGAACCCCTCGCGGCCCTTCCGCAGCTGGGCGAGGAGTTCGCCGGTGGCGGAGGCCTCCCAGCGGTCCAGCCCCTCGTCGATCTCGCGGTGGTCGAGGGTGTTGAGGTTCGTCACGGCCTGCCGGGCGGCGGCCAGCGCGTCGTCCCGGGAGGCGGCGAAGTCCGCGGCGTCGTCGTGCGCGGCGGCGTACCAGGAGGTACCGGCCCACGCCGCGAGCACGGCGGCCAGCGCGGCCGCCACGAGGGCCATCGCCAGCAGGGGGTTCTTCCTCAGGCTCACGTCGGTCCGCCCTTCCGCTAGCGGGACTTCAGATCGGTGATGCGCCAGCGCCCGTCCTGCCGCTCCGCGGTCACGGACAGCTGCGCGCCGACGGTCGTCGGGTCCTCGCCCCTGCGCTCGGTGACCTGGTCGAGGAGGACGAGCAGCGCGGCGTCGTCGCCGTCGAGCCGGATCACCCCGGCGCGTACGACGTGGGTCGTCAGCGTCAGCTCCTGGGCCACCACGCGCTCCCGGATCCGGTCGAAGAGCTGCCGGTACTGCTCGCGCGCCCGGCCGGCGAGGAGTTCGTCGGCGTCCCTGGCGGTGACGCCGGGGTCCTCCGGCGAGTACGAGAACACCTTGCTGAGGGCGCTGCTGACGTCGCCGGCGACGGCGGCGGTGGCGGAGGCGTCGGTGAGCGCCCGGTTCGCCAGCGCGTCGTCGCCGTTGAGGCGGGCGGCCTGGACGAGGAGACCGGTGCCGGCGAGGAGCAGCAGGACGAGCACCGCGACGCCCCCGGCCCGCCAGCGGCGCGGGGCACCCGCGGGGGGCTTGCGGCCGGTACGGTCCGTCCCGGCGGACTCCGCGGGTGCGACGGGTGCGGGGCCGGTGGACTCGGCGCGTTCGGCGGGCTCCGCGAGGTCGGCGGGTTCCGCGGGATCGGATGGTCCGGCGGGTTCCGCCGACCCGGCCGGCCCGGCCGACGCCTCCGGCGCGGCCGGCTCCGCGGGCTCCTTCGGGTCCGCCGTATCCACGGGCCTCTCCGGTCCCGCCGGCTCCGCCGGCTCCCGTCCGCGCCCGTCGCCGTCGACCGCGACACCCGTCCCGCTCTCCCGGCTCATGTGCCGCTCCCCTCCACGGTGATCGCGGTCAGGGACGCGATCTTCCAGCCGTCCCCCGTCCGCTCCAGGCCCGCCTCGAACCGCTTGCGGTCGGTGCCCGCGCCGTCCGCCCCGCCGCGCCGCTCCACCCGCAGCGTGGCCAGCGCCTTCGCCGTGCCCGCCCGGGTGTCCAGCTCCGTGACGGCGGCCTCCGTGACCGTGGCGCGGGCCGTGACGCCGGAGCGCTCGAACGTCTCCGCGCTCGCGGCCCGCGACCGGCGCAGGTCCTCGTGGAGGGGGCCGGTGGTGGCGTCCAGCCAGCGCGTCAGGCCGGCGTCCGGATCGGCGGCGTCGATGCTGTTGAGCGTCCCGACGTGGGCCTGTGCGGCGGCGAGGACGCGGTCGCGCTCGCGGCCGAAGTCCAGGTCGTCGCGGGTCGCGGCATCGGCGTAGCGCCAGGCGGAGAAGCCCGCGAAGGCCAGGACCAGCGCGGTGACGAGCACGACGGCCGGCGTCCGGCGCCGCGGCGCCCGCGGGGCGTACGACGGCCGCGTGCTCATCGTGCCTCCTCAAGGCCGAGGAGCCCGGCCATGTCGCGGGGCCCGTCGCCGACCGACGGGAGGCCGAGCGCACCGGGCAGGGCGCCGGGCGCGGCGCGGGTGCCGGGCCGGTCGTCGGCGAGGCCGGACCCCGGCCGGGCCGGCTTCGACACCTCGCCGCCGCCCGGGGAGTGCGCGGAGCCGCGGACGCCCGTGCCGCCGGCCGCCGGGGCGGTGCAGCGGGCGGCGGTGTTGAAGCCGGCGGGGCTGGTCTTGAGCCCGTTGCGGTACGCCGTGGAGCCGTACCCCCGGGTGCAGGGCAGCGGGTCGAAGAAGCTCAGCGCCAGGCCGAAGCGCGCGCCTTCTGAGGTGATGGCGGTGGAGCCGGCGGCGGCCACCTGCGGCAGCTGGACGAGCAGCTGCTCCAGGCCGTCCTGCCGGGTGACCGCGATGTCCGAGGTGGTCAGCAGGTTCGCGAGCAGCACGCTCAGGCTCGGGTCGAGGTCCCGCAGCAGCCCGGTGACCTGGCTCGCCGCGCCCGGCCCGGCCTCGATGACGCGGCGCAGGTCGCCGTCGGAGCGCTCCAGTTGCGCGGTCAGCTCCTCGGCGCCGGCCGCGAACTCCTTGAGCGCCTCGCCGGACTCGTTCTGGGTGCGCAGCACGGTCTCGCCGTCGATCATGAGACGGGTGCTGTACGGCAGCGCCTCGTCGGTGGCGCGGACGAACTCGCTGCCGGTGTCGAGGAGCCGCTGCAGGTTCTCGCCCTGCCCGGCGAAGGCGTCGCCGAGTTCGTCGACGACGGTGCGCAGCTGGCCGGTGTCGACGGAGGTGGCGAAGGAGTCGACGCTGGTGAGGAGGTTGGTGACGGGCGCGGGGGTGGAGGTGTGCTGCCGGCCGACGACCGCGCCGTCCGCCAGGTACGGGCCGGAGTCGGCGGCGGGCTTGAGGTCGATGTACTGCTCGCCGACGGCGGAGTAGTTGGCGACCTCGGCGGTCAGGTCGGCGGGGATCGGCGGGGCGGACTCCCGTATCCGCAGCTCGGCCTCGACGCCCGTGCCGGTCAGCTCGATCGGCCCGACGCGGCCGACGGACACGCCCCGGTAGGTGACCTCCGCGTGGGTGAACAGCCCGCCGGTCTCGGCGAGTTCGACGCGCACCGTGTAGTGGTCGCGCATGCCGACGTACCGGCCGAGGTCGGCGTAGCGCACCCCGACGTATCCGACGACGAGCACGGCGACGACGGCGAACACGATGTTCTTGGCGATGACGGACCTGGTGATCACCGGGTCTCACCTCCGGGTTCCTCGCTGCCGGAGGCCGCGGGCGCCTCCGGCGGCCGGGTGCCGGCCGGGCTGCCGCCGGGCGACGACCCCGACGGCGTGCCGTCGCCGTCACCACCGCCGTCACCGCTGCCGCTGCCGCTGTCGCCGTCCGACGGGGCGCCCCCGCCGGGCGACGCGGACCCCGTGTCGCCCGGCGCCGGGTCACGGGGGTCCGGTGCCGGCGTCGGCCCGTCCCCGGGCGGCGCGGGCGTCACGGACGGCAGCGGGAGCGGCAGCGACAGGGCGGTGCCGGGGGCGGCGGCGCCGCCCGGGTCGCCGGAGTGGGGCAGGGGGTCCTCGGTGAGCGGCGGGATGACCTCCGTGCCGCGGGGCGCGGCCACCGCGAGGTAGATGTTGAGGTAGTCGCCCTTGACGCCGTTCAGCACCTCGTCGGTGAAGGGGTACGTGAACAGCACCTCCAGCGACTTCGGCAGCGCCTGCCCGGCGTCGGCGAGGTTCTTCAGCACCGGGCCCAGCGCCTTCAGGTCGGCGACCATGTCCTCCCTGCTGGCGTCGATGGTCCCGACCGCGACGTCGGAGAGCCGGTCGAGGGAGCGCAGCATGGTGACCAGCGCGCCGCGCTGCTCCTCCAGCACCTTCATGCCGGGGCTGAGGTCTTCGAGCACGGTGCCGATCCCGGTCTTGCGGGAGGCGAGGGTGGCGGACAGCCGGTTGAGGCTGTCGAGGGCGTCGGTGATGCCGTCCTTGTTGTCATCGAGGCTGGTCATCAGGGTGTCGACGCGTTTCAGCACGGAGCGGACCTGGGCCTCGTTGCCGTCCAGCGCCTTGTTCAGCTCCCGGCTGATGGTGCGCAGCTGCTCGATGCCGCCGCCGTTGAGGAGCATGGACAGGGCGCCGAAGACCTCCTCGACCTCCGGGTTGCGGTTGGTGCGCGCCAGCGGGATGTCGGGCTTCTCCGCCTCGTCGGGGTCGGCGAGTACCGCCGTGGTCACGTCGCCGGGGGCGCTGCCGAGGTCGCCCGCCGGCTGCGCGTCGACCTGCTTCTTCTCGGGCGGGGCGAGGAGTTGGACGTACTTCTCGCCCAGGAGGCTCGACTGCTCGATACGGGCGTACGCGCCGACCGGCAGCCGCACGTCGCCGTTGACCTTCATGGTGACCATCGCGGTCCACCCGTCGTCGGCCACCTCGATGTCGGTGACCCGGCCGACGGCCACGTCGTTGACCCGCACCGCGGACTGCGGCACGAGGCTCAGCACGTCCTCGAACTCGGCGGTGACCTCGTACGGGTGGTCGCCGAGGTCGGCGCCGCCGGGCAGCGGCAGGTCCTGGATGCCGGTGAACTCGACGTCGGCGCTCTCGTAGACCTCCATCAGCGCGAACGGGGAGGCGAGGACGAGCGCGGTGGCGGCGATCCCCACGACCGGCTTGATGTGCCACCTCATCGGCCGCCTCCCTGCTCCGGCGTTCCGTAGACGTCGCCGACGGCGGGCAGCGGCAGCCCGGGCAGCTCGCCGCGCCGCTCCGCGGGCGCGGGGACCAGCCCCTCGGTGCCGGTGCCGGCGCCCCCGAGGTACGCCGCCTCGGCGTCCGGGGTGCCGCCCATGCTCAGCTCGTTGAGGTTGCCGCGGCCGTCGATGGTGCGCTTGCCGGGGTTGTAGGCGTTGAGCAGGTTGTCCGTCGCCAGCGGCGCGGTGTCGAGCACCTCGGCGAGCGAGGCGCGGTTGTCGACGAGCGTGCGGGTGAGCGAGGCGAGCTTGCCGACGTTCTCCTTGATCCGGCCGCGGTTGTCCTTGATGAACCCCTCGACCTCGCCGAGCGCCCGGCCCAGCTCCCGCAGCGCCGCGGCGAGTTCGTCCTTGTCCTCGGCGAGGAAGGTGCCGACGTCGGCGAGCTGCCGTTCGGCGTCGCGCACCTGCCGGTCGTTGCGCTTCAGCATCGAGGTGAAGGACTGCAGGTTGCGGATCGTGCCGAAGAGGTCGTCGCTGCGGCCGGAGAGCGTCTGGGTGGCGTCGCCGAACCGGTCGATGCTGTCGCCGATCGCCTTGCCGTTGCCCTGGAGGTTGCGGGCGCCGGTGCCGATCAGCCGGTTCAGCTCCCCTTCGGCGTTGGCGCCCTCGGGGCCGAGGGCGTCGCTGAGGTCGGTGAGGGAGGCGTACAGCTCGTCGATCTCGACCGGGGTTGCGGTCCGCTCGACGGGGATCTCGTCGCCGTCGGCCAGTTCGGGCCCGCCGGTGTAGGCGGGGCTGAGCTGCACGTAGCGGCCGGAGACGACGCTCGGCGCGATGACCGCGGCGCGGGCGTCCGCGGGCGCCTTCACGTCGTCGTCGAGGGTCAGCTCGACCCGCACCCGGTCGCCCTCGGGGTCGACGGAGTCCACGGTGCCGACCTTGACGCCCAGGACCCGGAGGTCGGAGCCGCCGTAGAGGCCAACGCCGGAGTCGAAGTAGGCGGTGACCTTCTTGCCTTCGGGGCCCGTGAGCGCCCGTACGCCCCAGGTGCCCGCGGCCGCCAGCAGCGCCACCGCCAGCAGTGCAGCCGCCAGCAGCGCGACCGCCCGGCGGCCGCCCAGCCGGCCCGCGGCGGCGCGGAGCCGGCGGGCCGCTCCCCTTCCCGGCAGCATCCTCATCGGCTCCCCTTCGGCTTGGGCGGCTTGCACCCGGCGTCCGGCACGACGTCCGGCGCGTACTCCTTGGGCACCAGCCCGCACAGGTAGCTGTCGAACCACCGCCCGTTGCCGAGGGTGTTGCCGACCAGCCGGTAGTACGGACCGGCGGTGGCCAGCGCCTTGTCGAGGTTCTTCTCGTTGTCCTGGAGCACGTCGGTGATCCGGTCGAGGGCGTCGAGCGTCGGGCCGAGCTGCTTCTCGTTGTCCTCGACCAGCCCGTCGAGTTCCCTCGCCAGGTCGCGGGTGCCGGTGAAGAGGGCGTGGATGGCGTCGCGCCGGGCGCGTACCTCGGCGAGCAGGTCGTTGCCGTCCTTGAGGAGCGTCTCGAACGTCTCGTTCTGGTCCTTCAGCGTCTCGGCGATCTCGTTGCTGCCGGAGAGCAGCCGGGCCAGCTCCGCGTCCCGGGAGGAGATCGTCCGCGACAGGTCGGACAGGCCGGTCGCCGCCTTGCGCACGTTCGGCGGGGTGTCCTCGAACGTCTCCGACAGCACCTGGAAGCTCTCGGAGAGGGCCTCGGTGTCCAGCTCGTCGACGGTCGAGGACAGGTCCTGGAAGGCCTGGGTGACGTCGTACGGGGACGTGGTGCGGGCGACGGGGATGGGCTGGCCCGCGTCCTGCCGGGCGTCGCCGAGCGGGTCGACGGCCAGGTACTTGTCGCCCAGCAGCGTCTCGATGGCGATGGCGGCGGTGGACCGGTCGCCGATCCAGGCGTCGCGGACGGTGAAGTCGACGGCGACCCGGGGCCCGTCGAGTGCCACGTCGTCGACCTCGCCCACCTTCACGCCCGCGACCCGCACCTCGTCGCCGGAGCGCAGCCCGGCGGCCTCGGAGAAGTGGGCGGTGTAGGTGGTGCCGCCGCCGATGCCGGGCAGCGCCTCGGCGCGGTACGCCACGAGCCCGCCCAGGGCGAGGACCAGCAGGCCGACCAGCGCCACCGCGACGGGGTTGCGTTCGCGTACGGGTTTCAGGACGGGCCGTCTCATCGCTCGCACCTCGGCTGGGTCACGGAGATCCCGGTCGGGGGCTCGCTGCCGTCGTACGTACTCACGCCGGACACCTGCGCCTCGCAGAGGTAGAGGTTGAACCAGGACCCGTACGAGGCCAGCCGCCCCAGCGTCGCCATCTTCACCGGCGTCTGTTCGAGGAAGTCCGCCACCATCGGCGCGTTGTCCGCCAGCCGCTCCGAGACGCGGCCGAGCTGGCGGATGTCCTCCTTCAGCGGGGCGCGGCCGTCCCGTACCAGGCCGGCGGTGCTGGTCGTCAGGTCGCCCATGGCGTCGACGGCGCGGAACAGCGGCTCGCGGTCGTCGGCGAAGCCGGACACCAGGTCCTGGAGGGTGACCAGCAGGTCGTTGAAGTCCTGTTCGCGGGTGTTGACGGTCTCCACCACCTCGGTGAGGTTGTCGATGACCTCGCCGATCACCTTGTCCTTCCGCGCCAGCGTGGTGGTCAGCGAGCCGACCGTCTCGACGAGGCTGTCGACCGTCCCGCCCTGGCCCTGCAGCACCTGGACGATCTCGTTCGCGAGCTTGTTGGTGTCCTGCGGCGACAACCCCTGGAACAGCGGCTGGAAGCCGTTGAAGAGCTGGGTGAGGTCGAGCGCGGGGCGGGTGCGCTCCAGCGGGATCGTGGCGCCGGGCGCGAGGGTCGCGCCGACCGGGCCCTCGCCCTGTTCCAGGTCGACGTAGCGCTGGCCGACCATGTTGAGGTACTTGACCGAGGCGCCGACGGAGGCGGGCAGCTCGCGCCCCTCCCGTACGGTGAACTCCACCTTCGCGTACCGCCGCCCGCTCAGCTCGATGGACTCGACCTCGCCGACCTTCACGCCCGCGACGCGCACGCTGTCGCCCTCGACGAGCCCGGTGACGTCGGTGAACCGGGCGCTGTAGCCGTCGGTGGGGCCGACGCCGGTGTTGGCGATGGAGAAGGCGAGCGCGGTGGTGGCGAGCGCGGTGACCGCGATGAAGACGAGGGACTTGATCAGAGGACCGGCGAGGCTTCTCCTGTTCACTTGAGCCGCACCTCCGTGCCGCGGAAGACGGGGCCGGCGAGCACGCTGGACCAGTCGGGCAGGTCGGCCGGCGGGTTTTCCGCACCGGCCGCGAGGAGTTCGTTGACCAGCTGGTTCTCCGCGGGCGAGTTGGGCAGTCCGAGGCCGTCGCCGTCGGTGGCGAGGGTCTTCGCGGACTGCGGGCGGCCGGCCGCGGCGCCGTCGCGGGCGGGCTGCCCGGTGTACGGGACGCCGTAGCACCGCGGGCCGCCGCCGGCGTCGAAGCGCGGGGTGTCCCGGCCGGGCACGTACTTGCCGCGCTGCGGCACCACCTCGACGTCGACGTGCAGGCCGGGCCGGTCGGTGCCCTTGCCGAGCGCCTTGTCCATGACGGGCACGAAGTCGGCGAGCGTGCGGAGCGTGCAGGGGAACGACGGCGCGTACGCGGCGAGCTTCTCCACCGTGGGGCGGCTGTCGGCGGACAGCCGGATGATGTTCTCCTCGTTCTGCCGCAGGAAGGTGCGGAGGTCCTGGGCCGTGATCGTCGTCGTGCCGTACAGGGTGCCCAGGTCCTCCCGCTTGGCGGCGAGGGTGCCGCTGGTCGTCGTCGCGTCCCGCAGCGCGTTGATCAGGTCGGGGGCGGCGTCCGCGTACAGGTGGCCGAACTCGACGAGTTCGCGGATGTCGCGGTTGAGCGTCGGCAGGTGCGGGTTGAGCTTCTTCAGGTGCGCGTCCAGCTCCACGAGCGTGTCGCCGAGCTTCTCGCCGCGGCCGTCGAGGGCGTCGGCCATCGCGGTGAGGGTGGCGGACAGCTTGTCCGGCTTGACGGCGGTGAGCAGCGGCAGCACGTTGTCGAGCACCTGCTCCAGCTCGATGGCGTTCTCGCTGCGGTCCTGCGGGATGACGCTGCCCTCGTCGAGGGTCCCGGCCGCCGGGTCCCCGGACGGGACGAGGGAGACGAACCGCTCGCCGAAGAGGGTGGTGGGCAGCATCCGGGCGGAGACGTCGGCGGGTATCCGGTCCAGCTGCCCGGGCTTGAGGGCGAGGGTCAGCTTCGCGGTCCGCCCGCCGTCCTCGGCGGAGATCTCCCGCACCTCGCCGACGACGACGCCGCGCATCTTCACCTCGGCGTACGGGTGCATCTCGTTGCCGACGCTGCCGGTCTCGACCGTGACGGTCGCGGTGTCGGTGAACTCCTTGTGGTAGACGGCCACCGACAGCCACACCAGCAGGGCCAGCACGAGCAGGAACACCAGGCCCCCCAGCCGGCGTCTCGTGGTCTCGGCCGCGCCGCTCATCCGGACACCTTCACCGTGGTCGTGGTGCCCCAGATCGCCAGGCTGAGGAAGAAGTCGGTGACGGCGATCAGCACGATCGCGGTACGCACCGAGCGCCCCACGGCGACGCCGACGCCGGCGGGGCCGCCGGTGGCGCGGAAGCCGTAGTAGCAATGCGCGAGGATCACCATCACGCTGAAGATCAGCACTTTCATGAACGACAGGAGCACGTCGGTCGGGGAGAGGAAGAGGTTGAAGTAGTGGTCGTAGGTGCCGGCGGCCTGCTCGTTGTAGAAGACCGTCACGGCGCGCGACGCGAGATAGGAGCTGAGCAGGCCGATCGCGTAGAGCGGGATGATGGCCGCGACCCCGGCGAGGATGCGGGTGGTGACGAGGTAGGGCATGGAGCGCACGCCCATGCCCTCCAGCGCGTCCACCTCCTCGTTGATGCGCATCGCGCCGAGCTGGGCGGTGAAGCCGGCGCCGACGGTGGCGGACAGCGCGAGACCGGCGACCAGCGGCGCGATCTCGCGGGTGTTGAAGTACGCGGAGACGAAGCCGGTGAAGGCGGCGGTGCCGATCTGGTTGAGCGCCGCGTAGCCCTGGAGGCCGACGACCGTGCCGGTGAACAGGGTCATCGCGAACATCACGCCGATCGTGCCGCCGATGACGCCGAGGCCGCCGCTGCCGAAGGCCACCTCGGCGAGCAGCCGCTGCACCTCCTTGAGGTAGCGGCGGGCGGCGCGCGGCGCCCACAGCAGCGCGCGTACGTAGAAGATGAGCTGGTCGCCGGCCTGGTCGAGCCAGGCGAGCGGGCGGCGCAGGACCCGGCCGGGGCGGAGGCCCCGGGGGGCAGGGCCGTGCTCCTCCCGGGCCGCGGCGTCCTGCCGTTCCCGCTGCTCCTTCTGGTCCAGGGCCATCGCTCAGCCTCCCTTCGGGGGGACGACCTGCAAGTAGATCGACGTCAGGATGGTGTTGACGAAGAACAGCAGCAGGAAGGTGATGACGACGGACTGGTTGACCGCGTCGCCCACGCCCTTCGGGCCGCCGCGGGGATTGAGGCCGCGGTAGGCGGCGACGATGCCGGCGATGAAGCCGAAGATCAGCGCCTTGATCTCGCTGATGTAGAGGTCGGGGAGCTGCGCGAGGGCGGAGAAGCTGGAGAGGTACGCGCCCGGGGTGCCGCCCTGCAGGATGACGTTGAAGAAGTAGCCGCCGAGCGTCCCGACGACTGACACCAGGCCGTTGAGGAGGACCGCCACGCCCATCGTGGCCAGCACCCGCGGCACCACGAGCCGCTGGACCGGCGAGACGCCCATGACCTCCATGGCGTCCAGCTCCTCGCGGATCTTCCGGGAGCCGAGGTCGGCGCAGATCGCCGAGCCGGCGGCGCCGGAGATCAACAGCGCCACGATCAGCGGCGACGCCTGCTGGATGACGGCGAGGACGCTGGCGCCGCCGGTGAAGGACTGGGCGCCGAACTGCTGGGTGAGCGAGCCGACCTGGAGGGCGATCACGGCGCCGAAGGGGATCGACACCAGGGCCGCGGGCAGGATCGTCACGCTGGCGATGAACCAGAACTGCTCGACGAACTCGCGGAACTGGAACGGCCGCTTGAAGGTCAGCCGGGCGACCGACAGCGCCAGCGCGAACAGCTTCCCCGTCTCGCGCAGCGCCCCGGCGCCGGGCACGGACCACGCCGGGCGCTCCCGCTCGTCGCCCCCGGCGGCGTCCGGCGCCCCGCCGGGGTCCTGCCCGGGGTCCGGCGGGTCGGGCGGGTCCGGGGGCTGCGGCGGGGGCGGGGGCGGCAGGGTCGCGGTCACGGCCGCTCCTCCGGGAGCGCCGGCATGGTCAGCGTCCGCGCCTCCGCGACCGACGACCCGATGCCCGCCACGATCGCGTTGCGCGCGGCCGTCGGCAGCTGCGCCAGCATCCCGAGGACCCGCTCCCGGTGCCGGTCCACCGCCTGCCGCGGCGGCATCCCGGGCGACGGTTCGAGCTGCGGCACGATCTCGCGCACCCCGGCGCGGGCGGGCGCCGAGGCGTCGAAGCCCTCGGCGGCGAGCGTCGCCGCGTCCTTCTCCTCCGACATGCCGATGGGGCCGAGCCGGCTGCCGCTGAGGAACTGCGACACCACCGGCTCCTCGCTGGTGAGCAGTACCTCGCGGGGTCCGAAGGTGACGAGGTTGCGGCGGAAGAGCATCCCGATGTTGTCCGGGACGGTGCAGGCGATGTCGATGTTGTGCGTGACGATCAGCATCGTCGCGTCGATCTGCGCGTTGACGTCGATGAGCAGCTGCGAGATGAACGCCGTGCGCACCGGGTCCAGACCGGAGTCCGGCTCGTCGCACAGCACGATCTCCGGATCGAGGACGAGCGCGCGGGCCAGCCCCGCCCGCTTGCGCATGCCGCCCGAGATCTCGCCGGGCAGCTTGCCCTCGGCGCCGCCGAGGCCGACCAGGTCCATCCGCTCCATGACGATGCGGCGGATCTCGGACTCCTTCTTGCGGGTGTGCTCGCGCAGCGGGAACGCGACGTTGTCGAAGAGGCTCATCGAGCCGAACAGCGCACCGTCCTGGAACATCAGCCCGAACTTCTTGCGGGCCTCGAAGACGTCGCGCTCGCGGTCGTTGACCATGTCGACGCCGTCGACGCGGACGTGCCCGCGCTCCGGCTTGAGCAGGCCGATCAGCGACTTGAGGAACACGGTCTTGCCGGTGCCGGAGGGGCCGAGCAGCACACTGACTTCGCCCGCCGGCAGCGTCAGCGTGACGTCCCGCCAGATGTTCTGGCGGCCGAAGGACTTCGTCAGGCCGTCGACGACCACTTCGATTCCCATCACAGCCCCCTGGCGGGTGTGCGGTGGCGGCCGTGTACACCCCGGCCGGTCCCGTCAACTCCGGTGCGGGCACAGCACAGCACAGCCGGCCGCCGCGGGCACCGGTCACCGGCGACGACTGGCAACAGATGACAATCCCGGGCGGCGGCCTTGTCTCCGAGTGAGCAAAGAGGAGCGGGCCGGGCCCGGCCGCCGCGCCACGCGTGTTCTGCCGTGCACATGCGTGCATCACTCCATGAGGGGTCCTGCAGCAGCCGGTGCGGCCTCTGCGCTACGAGATCCGCGCTGCGGCGGACACGACTTCTGCGGTGCGGCCTTGCTGGGGGACGGGCTGCACGAGCACCTGCGGGGAGAGACGCTACGCACGGGTAACCGGGGAATCAATAGCCGTGCCCGGGAAAGTCACCGGCTCCTTACCAGCGGGTACTTTCTTGTCGCCGGCTGAGCAATCCACCGAGCCGCCTTATCAACGGATGACAAACGCACCGGCCGCCGGGACCGTTGCTCACCCGGCAACACATCGGCCGGCCCTGATTTCTCACCGCGTGACAATGAAGCAACGTATTCCGAGATCGCCGGACCAGGCACATTGCCAGCCTTATTACCGGCGCGTAGCATTCCCACGCCGACAGTCGGCGATATCCCAACCCGGGCTCCCCCACACGACATTGAGGAGATTCTCGATGGCCAGACGGTTGACACTATCGAGAGGGCAGCGGAATCTGGGCCGCGGCGTCGTGGCGCTGCTCGCGGCGGCGGGTTTCACCGTCGCCACCTCGGGCACGGCGAACGCCGCGCCCGTCCAGCTCAACTACCCGCTGTCCGGCACGACGCACCTCGCGGGCACCGACTCGGACCTCGAACTGGGCCCGGGCACGCTGGAGACCACCGTGGACCTGTCCAACGGTGCGCTCAGCGCCGACACGAACCTGCCGCCGGCCACCGGCTCCTTCAAGACGCTCGACCTGATCCCGGCCACGGCGACCACCGAGTTCATCGAGACCGAGCCCACCGCCGGCACCATCGACATCGCCACCGGCGAGGTCAACACGGTCTCGAAGCTGACGCTGCGGATCACCGAGCTGAAGGTGGCCGGAATACCCATCTGGGTGGGCAGCCGCTGCAAGACCGAGGTGCCCGCCGAGATAGCCCTCACCTCGGAGCCGGGATTCAACCCGTTCACGGGCGGCACGCTCAGCGGCGAGTACACGATTCCCGACTTCGAGCACTGCCTGCTCGCCACCCCCGTGATCAACGCGATCATCCCGGGCGAGGGGAACACCATCAGCCTCGACCTCGGCACCGCGGAGGCGCCGTCGGCGAACTGACCCCGGCCACGACGGCTCGCCCGGGTTCCTTCGCGGAGGGGACCCGGGCGAGTGCCGTGCTCAGTCGTGGGCGGGGAGTTCGGGGACGGCCGGCGTGCACGGTATCGTGCACAGCGGCGACTGGTTCAGCTCGACGTAGTTTCCCGGCCCGGAGAGAGCCGACGTGAAGAGGGGGTCCAGGTCTTCACCGCCCGTGCCGCACCCGGAGAACGGGGGCACCGACACCAGGCCTTTCAATGTGCCGCCGCTGAAGACGTGGTAGTCGGGAAACTTTCCCTTGAGTACGACATCGACAGGCTTGCTCGTGCGGCAGTCGTCGCCCACCTCCAGCGGCACCCCGTTCACCTTCACGTCGTAGATCCGCAGGGACTGGTAGAAGCCCGCCGTGGTCTCGTTGGTCTCGGGGAACCGCCACTGCTCGGTGACGATCGTCATCGGCCCGTTCGTGAACTCGACCTTTCCCGACACCGGCACGAACCCGAAGGTCAGGAAAGTCGCGTTCGAGTCGGGCAGCGTGAACTCCGCGACGCTGCGGGTGCCGTTGTAGAAGTCCGGCCCGAAAACCATCTGCTTGTTCAGCAGCACGCGCACGCTGTCGAGCGTCGGCGCGTGCGGATCATTGACGATGAGTGCGCCGTTCAGTTTCCTGGAGTTCACCAGGGCGGCCGCGGCCGTGCAGGTGTAGACGCCCGGCAGATCCCTGACGGTCGAGCCCTCGGGAGGTTCGATCAGCCGGTCGGGGTCCAGCTCCGCCGTCGGCGGCTGGTCCGGAGGGCACGGCTTGACCTCACCGGTCTCGACGGGTTCGTCCGCGGGAGCCGTTTCCACGCCGGGACCCGCGCCGCCGGGCTGGGTGCCGGTGGCGCTCGAAGTGCCCTGCCCGGCAGCACCGCTGTCACCACTGCCGCCGCTGTCCCCGCCCCCCGGCGTGCCGGACTCGTCCGGGCCGGCGACAGTGGCCAGGGTGGCGTCCTGGCCGTCGGCCACGACGCAGGTGAGGGTCGCGGCGGCGGGACCCGCCGGGTCGTCCGGGTCAGCCGCGTCGTCCGGCGGGGACGCCGGGTCGGCGGGCGGCGCGGAGGTGTCGCCCGGGGCGGGCGGACTGCCCTGCAGCTCCAGCGTCAGCGGGCCGAGGGTGAAGACCACGTCCCCGGAGCCCCTGGGCGTCGCGGACGACATCCCGCCCGAGAACGTCACGGTGGCCGTGCCGTCCGCCGCCACCTCCGCCGGCTCCCCGGTCACGCCGGACCAGGGGTAGTCGGCGGACTCCTGCCCCTGGGCCACGCCCATCGCCACCGACGCCGACCCGGCAACGGCGGCGCCCTCCTCGGCCGGCAGCCCGTCCAGCAGTTCCCCGCCCAGCGTGGCCGACATCGTCAGGTCACCGGGGCGGATGGCCTCGCCGGAACGTACGGACGCCGGGAAGGAACCCGTGAACTCGACCGTGGTGTCGACGGCTCCGCCGCCGGCCGGCTCGCACACGTAGGCGGCGGAGACCGAGACGGCCGCGTCCTGGGCCGCCGAACCGGAGGCCGGGAGCAGTCCTGCGACAAGCGCACCGAATGCGATCACGGTGAGCCGCCCGGTACGTGGACTCATCGAACTCCTTCTGCGGTGGATACGTCAGTCCGGCGTGCTGCTGTACGGGAACGCCGTGGGCCCGGGCCCGCGCCCGACCGGGCACGCGGGCCGGCCGCGGGCCGGGGCCGTCAGGCCGGGCGTCAGTCCAACGTGATGGTCTGCGCCGGCGAGACGTCGTAGGTGCCGGTGAACGCGGCGTGGTCGCCGTTGTTGATGATGCCCAGGCAGTTCGCGTTGTAGGCGGTGAGGTCACCGTCCTGCACCACGAGCTGGCTGGTCGAGTTGTCGAAGTACCCGGTGACCGTGCCCTCGTCCGTGGCTCCGCCGGGGCCGGCGAACGTCGCCGAGCAGAGGCCGGACGAGTCCGAGATGTTCGCGATGATCCCGGTGATCGACCCCAGTACCCGGTCGGGGTTGTCGGGGTCGACGCCGGTGACGTTCAGGTCCCAGGGCGTCGAGGACGTGTCGACGTCGAACGCGACTCCGGCCACGGAGCAGTTCGTGAACGTCAGGCTGTCGATGGTGCCGATGCCCGCACCGTCCAGCCCCGACCCGCTCTGGAGCGACCCCGCGGCGTCCGAGTCGGTGCAGAGAAGGACGGCGTTGGGCACCTCCAGCTGGGTGTCCCCGGAGTGGGCCGTGAACGGCCCGCCCGGAGAGACCGTCCAGGTCGCCTGCGCGGTCGCGGAGGCGGAGCTGACGGTGAAGCCGACGGCCGCCATGAGGGCTGTTGCTGCGACTGCGGCGCTTCTCGTGAGTGTTCGCACTGCGATTCCCCTCGTGAGTTGAAGTGACGGTTCTGCGCCACCGCGCCGTCCGCTTCCCGGGGAGCGGGCAACGCGCGGCGAATCGAAACCGTGGAGCGATCCGGGTCCGGCCTGCGGACCTCGGCGGATGCCCCGACCAGCGCCTTGCAGGTGAGTACGTTACGTACGGGTAACAAGAGAACGCAATACTTCGGACCGGGAATCGGGGAACTTTGTTACGGCCGGGTATTTTCTTGTCAGCCGTGCAGTATCCCGCCGCCGGAACTTGTCGCCGAGTGCGCAATCACGGGCCGTTCCCGGCGGTGATCCACCGCACGGCAACGACGGATTCCGGCCGAATCCCCTCGGGCCACCGGCGGTCCGCCCGGCCGGGCGCGGCCGGGTCGACGATCGCCCCGTCGGGCTCCCGGCGGACGGCCCGGCGCGTTTTCTTGTCAGTTGCGCAGCACTCCCCCCGCCGGGGTTTGTCGCCGAGTGCGCAAGCCCGCCCGTTCCGCTCCCGGACGCCCGCGCCGCCGCGCATGCTGGGCGCCGGAGCCCCGCCGACCGGGCTCCGCCCCGGGGTGGAGGAGTCATGCAGATGCCGGACGCAGGGCCCGCCGCCGGGCTCGTCGAGCCGCCGGAGCCGCTGCCGCAGGAGTTCGCCGCGGTGATGCGGCCGGAACTGCCCAGCCTCGTGGCGGAAATAGCGCAGGAGATCAGCAGGGCTATTCCGGAATACGACGAGTTGCTGGGCGGGCCGTACGGGGAGGTGCTGCAGCAGAGCGTCGAGCAGAATCTTTCCGCATTCGTGGAGCGGGTGGCGAATCCGGATTCCCCGGCGGGCCGCCAGGACGACCTGTGCCGGAGGCTGGGCAGGTTCGAGGCGTACGAGGGCCGCAGCTTCCAGTATCTGCGTTCTGCGCTGCGTATCGGCGCCCGCGTGGCGCTGCGCCGGGCGAAGTCCGTGGGGTCCCGCTACAACATCTCCCCCACCCTGATGGCGATGTTCGCCGACGCCGTCTTCGCCCACGTCGACGCGACCGAGGAGCTGTGCCGCGAGGGCTATCTGGAGGCGCAGTCGGGTCCCGAGGACGACGGGGCGCGCCGGCGGCGGCTGCTGCGGCTGCTGCTCGCCGGGGGCGCGACGCCGCTGGCCCATCCCGCGGTCACCGAGCTGGCCGACGGGGCCGGCTGGCCGCTGCCGGAGGTGGCGACGCCCGTCGCGCTGGGCGGGGAGCGGGGCCCGGACCCCGCGGCGCTCCCGGACGACGTGCTCGTCGAACTCGCCGACCCGCAGCCGCACCTGCTGCTGCCCGGGCGCCTCACCGGCGAGCGGCGGGCGGAGCTCGACGCGGCGCGGGCCGGGTCCCGGCCGGCGATCGGCGTGACCGTGCCGCTCGGCGGCTCCGCGGACTCGCTGCGCTGGGCGCGGCAGGCGCTCGCGCACGCGGAGGCCGGACTCATCCGGGACAGGCCGGTGTTCGCCTGCGCCGACCACCTGGTGACGCTGTGGCTCCTGGCCGACCCGCCGCTGGCCGAGGAGCTGGCGCGCCGGCGGCTGGCGCCGCTCGCCGGGCACACGGCGGTGCGCCGGGACCGGCTGGTCGACACGCTGCGGGTGTGGCTGACGACCCGGGGCACGGCGGCGCGGATGGCGCGGCTGCTGCACGTGCACCCGCAGACCGTGCGCTACCGGCTGCGCAGCCTGCACCGGCTCTTCGGCGCGCAGCTGGACGACCACGACGAGCGGTTCGCGGTGGAGGTCGCGGTGCGAACGCTGCACCTGCGGAAACGCGGCGACGACGGCTGAGGCGCGCTCGAAAACTGTCACCCGCGTACAAAAGATGCGTACAAGCGCTTGCCCGATGAGTAGTGCCGCGTCCACTCTGTGTGGGCTACACCGTTCCTCCGGGTAACGGAACACGCCACGCGCAACACCGCGGTCTCCGGTGCGCTGCCGGCCGGGCACCCGCGGACATCCATCCGAGCTGTGAGCTGCCGGCGCCCCCGTGCGGCAGGGCACCTGACTTGCGCACCCCCCACCGGGTCGGTGTCCCAGCCCCCGCCGGCGGCCGTGAGGGGTAGACGTATGCCGTCCGACGTGCCGGCGATGACACTGGCCGAGCCGCCCGAGCCGCTGCCGCGGGAGCTGGCCGCGCTGATCCGTCCCGAATTACCGGGCCTCTACCGGGAGATCGTGGCGGCGATCCGCCGCTCGGTGCCCGAGTACGGGCTCCAGCAGGGCGAGGCGTACGAGCGGGCCATCCGGCTCGGCGTCACCCAGTCGCTTGACACCTTCGCCGACCGCGTCGCCACGCCGCGCAAGCGCGCCGCCCACCTCGCCGAGGTGCACCGAAGACTCGGCCGGTACGAGGCGCAGGAGGGGCGCAGCCTCGACGCCCTGCAGTCCGCGTACCGCATCGGCGGCCGGGTCGCGTGGCGGCGCGCGATGCGCGTCGGGGAGCGCCACCACGTCGCCGCACACGTCATGAGCGCCTTCGCCGACGCGCTCTTCGCGTACATCGACGAGCTGTCGGAGCTGGCCCGGCAGGGCTATCTGGAGGCGGAGGCCGACTCGGCGGAGCGGCTGGAGAGCCTGCGCCGGCGGCTGCTGCGGACGCTGGTCGCCGAGCCGCCCGTGCCGCGGCACACGGTCGAGGACCTCGCCGCGCAGGCGCGGTGGCGGCTGCCGGAGGAGGTGACGCCGGCCGCGCTGGCGCCGGCCGAGCGGTTCCCGTCGCTGACCGCGCTGCCCGACGACGTCCTGGCCGACACCGCGGGGCCGCACCCGTACCTGCTCTTCCCCGGCCCGTTCGACGACACGCGCCGCGAGGCGCTGCACGTCGCGCTGGGCCCGGTGGGCGCGGCCGTCGGGCTCACCGTGCCGCTGCACAGGACGGCGGACTCGCTGCGCTGGGCGCGGCAGGCGCTCGACATGGCCGAGTCGGGCGCGATCCGCGCGCCGTCGCCGGTACGGGTCGAGGACCACCTGCTCACCCTGTGGCTGCTGACGGACCCCGCGCTGGTGGAGCAGATGGCCGGCCGCCAGCTGGAGCCGCTGGCCGCCGTGACGGCCGGCCGGCGCGAGCGGCTGGTGGAGACGCTGCGGGTGTGGCTGACCACGCGGGGCACGGCGGGACGCATCGCCGAGCAGCTGCACGTGCACCCGCAGACGGTGCGCTACCGGATGCGTTCGCTCGGGCAGCACTTCGGCTCCCAGCTCTCCGAGCCGGAGCGGCGCTTCGCGCTGGAGGCGACGCTGCGGGCGCTGTGGCTGCGCGACCAGGCGGACCTGCCGGCCGGAGGGCCGGCCGGCGGGCGGGCGGAACCGCCGCGCTGAACACGCGGCGGGCCGGGGCGGCGGGCCGCCGCCCGGGGCGCTCAGCCGGCCTGGGGGATGTCGAACATGGCGGTCAGCCTGAGCGCGAGCGCCACGTCGCCGACGACCTTCAGCCTCCGTTTCATGAACAGCTTGACGGGCCCGGCGTTGCCGGACGTGACCTTCAGGAACTCCTCGTCCCCCATCTCCAGCGTCACCCGCGGCCGCCCCTCGCCCCGCCCCTCGCGCACGGTGCAGGCGCCCTCGGCGACGGCGACGTCGTACACCAGCTCGCGCACGCCGGTGATCCGCCACCGGATCACCGCGTCCAGCCCGCCGGCCTTCTCCGGCCGGAACTGCTGCGCCATCCGCCCGAAGACCTCGGCGACGACCCGGGCGCGCAGCGCCTCGTCCCGGGCCAGCTCCTCGATCTCCCGCGCGGAGAGCGCCTTGACGATGCGGGCGTACTCCTCGGGGGACACCGCGGCGAGGTCCAGGTCCGCGAGTCCCGTCGTGTCGTCGGCCATCTCCACACCCCTCGTTCTTACTCGACAGTAGACTTACTCGTGAGTTAAATATAGGAGCAGGCCGATAAGCTCGCAACTGTGACCGAAAAGCGCAGGCGGCGGCTCCCCCGGCAGGTGCGGGAGCAGCAGATCATCGACGTGGCCGTACGGGTCTTCTCCAAGCGCGGCTACCACGCGGCCTCCGTGGACGAGATCGCCGAGCTGGCCGGGATCTCCAAGCCGATGGTCTACCTCTATCTGGAGTCCAAGGAGGGGCTGTTCATCGCCTGCCTGCGGCGCGAGGCGGAGCGGCTGGTGGCCGCGTTCCAGGGCGCGGCGCAGGGCGTGGTCACGCCGGAGCTGCGGCTGCGGGCGGGGCTGCGGGCGTTCTTCTCGTTCGTCTCCGAGCACCGCGACGGGTGGGTCGTGCTGCACCGGCACGCCGCCGAGCTGAGCGAGGCGATCGCCGCGGAGGCGGCGCAGGCGCGGCGGGCAGTGATGGCGGAGGTCACCGACCTGGTACGGGCCGGGATCGCGGAGAGCGGCGGGCCGGCCCGACTGGGGGACGAGGACGCGGAGTTCGTCGCGCACACCATCGTGGGCGCGGCGGACTCGCTGACGGACTGGATGGCCGAGCACCCCGCCGAGTCGCCGGACGGCATGACGCGCCGGCTGATGAACATGATCTGGGTGGGCATGCGCAACGTGCTCGACGGCGAAACGTGGACACCGCCACCGCCGCCGCCACCGTCCTGACCGTCGCGGCCCTCAGGGCAGCGGCGCGACGGTGCCGCGCAGGTGCTCGCGGGCGCCGTCCGCGGCGCGTACGTCGAACGCCCAGGCGTCGCCGCTGTGTTCCGCTTGTCCTGCCCGTTCCGCCCGGAAGCGGACCGTCGTGGGCAGCAGCACCGGCGCGCGGAACGCCACGTCCACCGCGTACGCCCCGGGCAGCTCGGTCGCCAGCGCCGCCAGGCAGCGCGCCTTGGTCCACATGCCGTGCGCGATCGCGCGCCGGAAGCCGAACAGCCGGGCCGCCAGCGGGTGCAGGTGGATGGGGTTGCGGTCGCCGGAGGCGGCGGCGTACGAACGGCCCAGCGACCCCGGCAGCTGCCAGCTCTCCCGCCGCGACGGGACCGTCAGGTCCGCCGTCCCCGGACCGGCGGTCCGCGTGCCGGTGCCGGGGCCGCGGCTCAGGTACGTGCTCGTCGACCGCCACACCGTCTCGCCGCCGAGCCGCGCCTGCGCGGTGACGGCGAAGGCGGTGCCCCCGGGGTGCGGCTGCGCCGGGCCCGTCGCCACGGCGTACGTCAGCCGCGCGCCCGCGTCGACGGGGCGCAGCTGCTCGACACGGTTGGCGACGTGGACGAGCCCGAGCAGCGGGAACGGGAAGTCGCGGGCGGCCATCAGGGACATGGCCAGCGGAAAGGCCACGACGTGCGGGTACGTGGCCGGGAGCCGGCCGTCGTCGGGGAAGCCGCAGACGGCGGCGTAGCGGTGCAGCCGGGCGGGGTCGGGGCGTACGGCGGGCAGGACGAGGCGGCGCGGGGGTACGGCGGGGGTTCCGGGACCGGTGCCGCCGGCGGCCCGCAGCGCGTCCGGACCGCCGCACTCCGCCCAGTCCAGGTCGCCGTCCGCCAGCAGCACCGGCAGCAGCACCGCCGTCCCGCGCGCCCGCAGCTCCGCCAGCAGCTCCCGCGTCCCCGGCTCGCGGCCCACCGACACGTACGCCGCGACCGTCCGCGCCCCCGTCAGTTCCGGCAGCTCCAGCGCCCGCCGGGCCAGCCGACGCGCCGCCGCCTCCGCCTCACCCGGCGGCACGGCGGCCCGCGCCGCGAGTAGGGTGCGGCGCAACGCCGCCTTTCTGGCCTGGTCGCTGCCCACTTGTCCGTACCTACCCTTATGGTGCTGAACATGGATTCTTCGCGTACTCGGATCACCAAGGCTGTCATCCCGGCCGCCGGCCTCGGCACCCGCTTCCTGCCGGCGACCAAGGCGACGCCGAAAGAGATGCTGCCCGTGGTCGACAAGCCCGCGATCCAGTACGTCGTCGAGGAGGCCGTCTCGGCCGGACTCTCCGACGTCCTCATGATCACCGGGCGGAACAAGCGCCCGCTCGAAGACCACTTCGACCGCAATCACGAGCTGGAAGAGGCTCTCCGTAAGAAGGGCGACGAGGGGCGCCTGGCCAAGGTCGCCGAGTCCAACGACCTGGCCAACATCCACTACGTCCGCCAGGGCGACCCGCGCGGCCTCGGCCACGCGGTGCTGTGCGCCGCCGAGCACGTCGGCGACCAGCCGTTCGCCGTCCTCCTCGGCGACGACCTCATCGACCCGCGCGACCCGCTGCTGGCCCGCATGGTGCGCGCCCGGGCAGACCACGGCGGCAGCGTCATCGCGCTGATGGAGGTCGACCCGGAGCAGGTCCACCTCTACGGCTGCGCGGCGGTGGAGACCACCGCCGACAGCGACGTCGTGCGCGTCACGGACCTCGTCGAGAAGCCCGCCCCCGCCGACGCACCCAGCAACTACGCCGTCATCGGACGCTACGTCCTCGACCCCGCGGTCTTCGACGTGCTGCGCACGACGGAGCCCGGCCGGGGGAACGAGATCCAGCTCACCGACGCGCTGCAGCGGCTCGCCACGGACGAGGAGCTGCAGAGCCCGGTGTACGGCGTGGTGTTCAAGGGCCGGCGGTACGACACCGGCGACCGCGGGGACTACCTGCGGGCCATCGTCCGCCTCGCGTGCGAGCGCGAGGACCTCGGCGCCGACCTGCGCGCGTGGCTGCGGAAGTACGTCGCGGAGGAGATGGCGGATTGAGCGGGGCCGTGCAGGGGGTGACCGAGACGGGCGAGCCGGAGCGGGAGCGGGAGGCCGCCGCCGCGGCAGGTGAGGGCGCTGCCGGGGCGCAGGAGCGCGCCGCGGCGGAGCGCGCCGCCGGGGAGCGCGCCGCGGCGGAG